>JAKUPZ010000011.1 GCA_022449765.1 Dehalococcoidia bacterium
AGCTGTATCGTTACATCGCCAGTCGCAGCTTTGACTAAATAAGTTCCTTCTAATGGTTAAAAAAATTTGCATGGGCGATGGCTAATTAGTAGCAAAAATCTTGGGTAAATTAAGTGCTCCGTTTATTCATTGGGCAAAGTACGTTAGAATTATCTAAACGGGGTCTGGCGCAGCTCGGTAGCGCGCCTGCATTGGGAGCAGGAGTCCCTCGGTTCGAATCCGAGCACCCCGACCATCCTCTCCAGATCAAATTTACTTAACATACAACGATTTGCGTAAATTATTTAAATTAAATTATTTCTATTTATAATTATTGCATTTTTTAAATGCGTATTTCGTATTCTTTAGTAATTTAAAAGTGCTATTCTTCTAGCGTTAGCCTTATATTTCTAGTATGGCAATGCCAAGGAGCAAATCGTGTTATCACAAAAACTTATCGGATTATTTATGTTAGTTGGCCCTTTGCTGGCGATCGCTTCGATATTTTTATACAGCCCAGGTGGTGATGATCAAACATTCGCACAAGAGCTTCAAGGAATGTCTGAAAATTATGCAATAGCTTCAATCGGTATGGTGAGTTGGTTTGTCGCTATTATGATTATTTTTATTGGGATTCACTCCTTAGCTCGTTCCATGCAAGGAGAAAGTAAACCAGGTTCTGATCTCGCTGGATTGGCATCAATCTTTGCCTTACTGATAGCCGGAATTGCTATGGTATCAACGGGTATCGAGCTAATTGCAACAGAAAAAGAGAGTAGTTGGGCTACATCGGGTGGTGACGTTGTTGCTGCATTCGCTTTAGGCGAAGCGATTACAAGAAGTATATTCGTGTTTGATGGCATAGTCATGCTGCTTCTAGGTTTAGCAATAATCAAGCAGAAAAACCTGAGTCAGATAGTGGGTGGGCTCTTCACCTTCTTCGGGGAGTGTGTTTTATTCGGAAGCATATTTTCAGCAGGTGATAATTGGGCCGGGATGCTATGGTTCGTTGGTTTCCTAGGTTTTCCTGTCACGACAGCAGCAACTGGAGTACTCATTTTACGATCAACCAGGAAAGGCGCAGCGTAATACGAAGATAATTAAGGCAATTTCATACCCTAAAAGATTCATATCAGATGTGCCAGGCAGCATAAATACCCGCCTAAGGGATGAAAAGCCATTTGTTTAGATAAGGCCCCATGGGACAGTAGAAACCTGGAAAGCGTGCAGTAATCAAAGAGTTTCACCATCTGAAACGTATTAGAGCCTAATAACAGCAATACGTTTCAGATGGTGGGCTTCTGTTTAGTAAAGAGCCATTCGACCATATTGCTATCCTTAGTTCTACAAAATTCCGTTCAATAATAGGGTCACAGGAACTTCTTTATTAGAAGAATTATGATAAAACCTACACATGAAATCCTCATCATGTAAGTGTTGTTGCTTCTAATGCAAAATTTGCCCAGCAATTGGCTAAAGATATTGCCTGGGCTCGGATTTTTCGCGCTCGTTTCTCTCTGCATAGTCCTGATTAATGAAGGAATTTCTGCAAGCTTCATTGATCCTCTGGTTATCGCTTTATTTTTTGGGATTCTATTCAGGAATTTATTTCCCAAAATCCGATGGCACAGAGCCGGTACGCAATTTTCTGCAAAATACGTCCTCGAATTTTCAATTGCTATTCTTGGGGCAAGCATTGCATTCCAAGAGGTACTTAAGTCGACTCCACAACTTTTTGCTTTAATTTTTATAGGCGTTACAGCCAGCATGCTCCTCGCCTATTTCGTCGGACATGTAGTACTAAAGCTAAGCTCCAATTTGGCAATATTAATAGGGGCAAGTAATTCAATATGCGGAAATTCCGCAGCCGTTGTAATAGCGCCTATCATAAGAGCAAGCTCTGCAGAGTTAACCTCAGCTATAGCCATCAGCGGGATACTTGGTGCTGCACAAATTGTAATCTTGCCCTTACTTGCCCCAGCTTTAGGACTAAGCGATTACCATTACGGAGTAGTTGCTGGCATGGCAGTGTATGCGGTTGCGCAGGTGTATGCGGCGTCTGCAGTGGTCAGTAGCACCTCAGCCTCAGTTGCAACATTCGTAAAGCTCACCAGGGTTTTATTACTTGTTCCTTTAGTCGTAATTATTGAGTTAATTCTGTCGAAAAAGAATATGGCTGCACAGAAGCAGCAATTAGAAATGGAACTTGACGAAGGGGGGATAAAAGCTACCTTCAAAAGCATCACTTTACAGCGATATATTCCCTGGTTTGTATTTGGTTTCCTACTATTAGGGACCTTACGGTCGGTTGGAATAATTGACGAAAACCTTGGGTATCAAATAAGAGACGTATCCCGCTATACTTTCCTTGTAGCAATGATTGCGATTGGTACCAGTGTAAATATCAGAGACATAATTCATGTGGGTTTACGTGTCGCGACAACTATAGCTGTCGTACTGTCATTCATGGTCGCAATCAGTGTTATCTGGGGCAGTTATTTATGATGTTACTTTCATCCAGATATCAATCAATGCGCTTAGTTTTAATAGCAGCCTTAGGGTTACTTCTTTACTCTGCCTGCGCAGACGCAAGCTTCGAGCCTCCAAAAGTCTCTCTACTGGACGCGATTGCACAAGAAGACATGGCAAATGTACGCCTGCATATGGAAGCAGGGACCAACCCAAACAAATCATTCATGCCTAAAGGTTTCCCTTTTGAAGGAGCGTCTGCCCTGCATTTAGCCGTATTAATGGACAATTCTGAAATGCTTTCATTACTAATAAGTGGTGGAGCAGATATAAATATTAAGTCGAAAGATTCCTACAAATCCACACCGCTAATATGGGCAGGGTATTGGGGTAAAGTCAACAGCGCAAGAACCCTTATTCAAGAGGGAGCTGACCTTAAAAAAAGTGATATTTTGGGTACTGATGTGTATGCTGTACTTAAGGTTAAAAATATTTTTGTACCGGACAGTGAAATCCCAGATTTAAACAAAAAACGTACAGAAATATACAACCTATTACCATAGTTTATAGGCCCAATAATGCTAAAGATTAATTCCCTCGCTCCGGATTTCACTGCAACATTAAGCTCAGGTGAGCAGTTCACTCTATCGGAAAATAAAGGAACCAATATAATCCTGTATTTTTACCCTAGGGCGTTTACCTATGGCTGCACCATTGAAACAAAAAGCTTTGGGGATGCCTATGAGGAAATTAAATCACTCAATGGCATAGTAGTAGGAATTAGTGCTGATGAAGTTGGTACGCTAGATCAATTTGCTACGTCGTGCTACTCCCCCTTTGAGCTAGCTAGTGATTCCACAGGGGAAATCCGCAAACTATATGACGTGCAACGTAAATTTAATTTAGGAACTTCGCGAGTAACATATGTAATTGATACTAACGGAGTCATACAAAATGTGATTCACAATGAGGTTCTTATGAATATTCATGTGACTGCGTCATTGAAAGCACTCAGGGAACTTGATACTGGTACAATCAAAGCATGAGTTACACAGCGGCAATACTTACCTGTAGCGACGCAGGTGCTAGCGGAGATCGCAAAGATACCAGTGCAGATGCAATACATGGCCATTTAAGCTCTGCAGGATATGCGGTTAATAAATATCTCATCGTACCTGATGATAAAAATATAATTACCAATACTCTGGTTACTTGGGTAGACCAAGGTGATATTGATTTAATTATTACAACGGGCGGTACTGGGTTTTCAGACAGAGATATTACTCCGGAAGCCACCGTTTCCATTATTGAGCGTCATGCTGCAGGGATTGCTGAGCTACTACGTTCCAATGGTCTTAAAAATACACCAATGGCTGCTTTGAGTCGTGGTGTTGCAGGAACACGAAACAAAACTTTAATTATTAATTTACCTGGTAGCCCTAAAGGTGTTAACGAAGGAATGGAAATTCTTTTGCCAATATTGCCGCATGCCTTAGGGCAGCTTACGGGGAAAAACCGCGGGCACTGATGCTTAAGATTGACGTCTTATCCACATTCCCTGAAATATTCCAATCTACACTTCATGTAGGCATTGTAGGGCGGGCGTTAGATAAAAAGTTAGCAGAAGTTATTACCCATGATTTGCGCGACTATGCTGTTGGTAATCATAAAAGTACAGATGATTCTCCGTTCGGCGGTGGACCCGGCATGGTCATGCGCCCCGAGCCAATTTATGCTGCCCTTAATTCACTCGGCCTCCAGCCAGGAACACCAGTCATTGCCCTCAGTGCGCAAGGAAAATTATTCAATCAAAGAGAAGCTGAGCGATTAGCACAAAATGATCGCGTTGTCCTCTTATGTGGAAGATACGAAGGGATTGATGAGAGAGTTTTGCAAAATTATATTACTGAAGAAATAAGCGTCGGTGACTATGTCGTTAGTGGTGGTGAAATACCTGCCATGCTTCTAATTGATTCATTAATCAGGCTTTTACCTGGTGCACTAGGACATGGCGAGAATGCGATATCTGACGATTCGCATACCTCCGGTATTTTGCAATTCCCGCAGTACACACGACCAGCTGTGTTTCAGGGACTTAAAGTCCCCGATATATTACTTTCTGGCGATCACAATGCCATAGCTCAATGGCGAAGGAATGAGGCGCTCAAGAGAACCCTCGAGCGGAGACCAGAGCTGCTTAATTCCGCGAGGCTCGACGAGAATGATAAGAAAAATTTAGGCGCGATTTATAAGGAAAAAGGTATTATCTAACGCTAATTGGAGAGCTTGAGCTTCGGCGTACAAGCAGTGAGTCCGAAGTAATTGCTTCCTTGGCGCGTTGCTTCTTCTTCGAAGGAATTTGTGTTTGCCCAATGCTGAAAGCCGCGAGCCCTTCTAGTTCAGAGGCGGCTACCCAAGTGTCAGACCCAACAGGAGCAACACTCCAATTTTCAACGTTTGCTTGCCTTTTCATTTCGTTTTTTGTTCTTGCGGTGGCTTCAGGGTTCCAATCCGTTGCGCAATTGACTCCTGCCCATAGATGCATCGATGTCGGGACTAAGGATCCAAGAAAAGCATACGTCGACTGTCCGTTTTGGCAAATCACTATCTGGTGCCCAGGTGTAGGTCCAACAGCTGGTTCCACCCAAACACCTTCACATACTTCAGTAGTTCCGCTAACTATTTCCATTTGATCATTTTCGAGTAAAGGCTCGTGGTCGTCAGGGCGATACAAGTGCCGGCTCCGTTCACTGGGATGCATAGCCTGCTCTAATGCATCTTTATGGACGATATAACGAGCATTCGGGAATGTTGGCAAAACTCGGCCTGATGAAGTCATATGGGTACCGCCACCAACGTGTTCGTCATGCATGTGTGTGTAAATTACAGTGGCAATATCTTTCGCCATTAATCCTATTTCTTTTAATTCACGAATAAGAGAAGAGCGGCTTCTCATCGGAGCAACATCCAAAGACAAAGGTGCTTTGTCTCCAGGTCCTGCATTAACCAATATCCATCCATCCGCATGGTCAATTAACATGCTGAAGTTACCAATAGCTATTCTGTTCTGACGATCAGGAGAAACGAACTTTTCCCAGTTTTCTTTGGGAGTGGCACCGAACAAACTTCCACCATCTATTCGAGTGGTACTAACTCGAAGAAGGCGGGCATACGGTTTGCTTGATTTAGCCATCCTTCAACTCCTTAGGTGAGAGTAGGCATATTATGTGTACCATAGCTAAGGTTTTGTCAATCCTTTTTTCAAATTTCGTTTAATATACTGACCAAGGAATTTTTTCATCCGGTTCCGATGGAACTAGCAGCTGAAGTAATACGGCCAAGTTAATCATTTCAATTGATTCTTTTTCCTGGCAGTTGCTCCACCCAAATACACTCCTAATGTTCCACTCAGTCCAAACCATACAACGAACACTAGGCTTGTGTATACAGCAAATGTTAATGAATATTCAAATAGCATTGCTACTATCAGTGTACATATAAAAATTGGCACTACAAGTTGTAGTGCCATTAAAGAGCCTAGGAAAAATGACTTATTTGCGGGGCATGCTATGCGCAAGCCTGCGATATAACCGCCAATAAAAGCACCAGGTATCGCTGTAATAAAGTGAACCAATGGGACCAAAACACAAGCAATAGTAACTACTGATCCAATAGTTGCAGCTTTAAACATTCGAACCTCAAGTTCATGTATTTATGTGATTTTACGACCCTAATACTTTGAAGTCACTATTCATTTTACAGTCGCTTTATAAAAAATATTTAAACAAATTTAATATTTATATAAATAATGAGACTTTTGGCAAAATTTTGAAAGCGAGTACAATCGAGCAAAATTATGAAAAGCGTTTTTAATTTCTTGAATGTCAGCTCTATAGCCAATCGTACATTTGATACTTTGCATAACCCTGTGTTCCGTCGCGTATGGAGCATCGGTGCCTTCTACTATACGTACAGGGCTACTGAACTAGCAGTGCTTTCATGGTTTGTCCTAGAATTAACCGATTCTGAACTACAAGTTGCGCTAATTGGTGTCAGCCGTATTGCTCCAATGTTCCTTTTCGGCCTTGTCTCCGGAGGGCTAGCTGATCGCTTCACCCGCCATTGGTTGATGAGAGGTGTCCAATCCATTAATTTCCTAGCAGGCGTACTTATGGTAATTGCGCTTTATTCAGGAATAGCCACCGCTATACATGCATACGCAATGATTTTTATAACTGGAACTACATGGTCGATTGACTACGCCGCGAGACGCGCCTTACTCGGGGATCTTTTTGAGGGTAAGGAGCTTACTAGTGCAACGGCATTAGATTCAGGCCTTGTAACAGGCTCAAACCTTATTGGCCCTCTTTTAGGAACAATCCTTATTAGGTTTGTTGATTTTGGCGGAGCATACGTAGGTATTTCATTCATGATGGCCAGCGCCTTATTACTTGTATTAAGCATGCGCGTTAACACTCCGCAGGCTTATTCATCAAAGACACAAAGCGTACTTTCCCAAGTCAGTAGCTCAATTGAACTAATGCGCACGAATCGAGCGGTGCTTGGAACGGTACTTCTGACTGCATCCTTCAATTTCTTTGGCTGGCCTTATGTGCAAATGGTTCCCGTAATCGCAAGAGATATTTTAAATACTGGAGAAATTCAATACGGCCTATTACTAAGCTCTCTTGGATTCGGAGCAATGATAGGCGCCTTGCTAATAGCATCAATCAAACCTATTCATAAGGGAAATGTGTACTCACTTGGGGCAGCGTTACTTATGGCTGCCGCTATTGCATATGCATGGTCACCCTGGTACTGGCTTGCAATTTTTTGGATGTTTATTGCAGGGATCGGGCTTGGAGGGTTTGCTGGAATGCAGCCGGTACTTGCGCTTGAGGCAGTTGGATCTGAGCTAAGAGGAAGGGCAATGGGTGCTATCGTCCTCGGTATCGGTTTTCAAGCGCCAGGTATGTTTGTCATGGGAGCAATAGGTGAAATAATTGGTCCCCGTGAAAGCGTTACATACGTGGGAGGCGTAGGGCTAGTTTCAATTGTAATCCTACGGCAGATATTCCCTGCATTGGCTGATAAAACTAAACGGCTTACTGATGGAACAGAAACTTCAACACATTTTAAAAAATAGCTTTGCTATCCGCATTGAGCACAAAGGGCGTAGAACCGGTAGAGTGCGTGTAGTTGAAGTGACTTACTATTGGAACGGTTCTGATCAAATCATTCTCTCTGGCTACCCTGGCCGCCGTGACTGGGTAGCGAATATGTCATCGGATCCAACTGTAACCATTTACACTGTGGAAGGTAATAATTGGTATCAAATACCAGGCCAATCCCGAGTAATAGTTAGTCGTAGCCAACGAAATCACTATATTTTGAAATACCTAGATAGATGGAACCGTCTTCCTGGAAATCGAAGGTCTATTATTTCGCTGGTTATTAAATCCATTCAGCTAAAAGAAAAACTACATATGCCGTGGTGGGGACCATTTTATTTCGTGCAAAAAATTTTTGACAAAATGCCTTGTGTGGAAATTATTCTTAATGGAACGCCTGAAGAGAGTAATTTCCCTCCTCCTTCAGCAAGTCCTATAAAAATGTAAGCCTAAATCTCATTAATAGCTGCTACTGGCGCATTTAAAATAGTGACCTATTACTCAATGTACTATAAAATAGGCGCGAAATCAGTTAGATTTTGTTTAGGTGCTGCATTATTCAAACGAATGCCACGAATCTGCAGCATTAGGAGCGCAATTATAATGAGCATTAACAGTGAATATTTTTTACCTGAGAGTGCTGCTGCCAAATTAGACAAACTTGTCGACCAGATTGAAGAAAGGCCTGGTCGCTTAGTTAACCCAGAAGAATTAAGGGCATCAGCAGCTTCACTAGATGTTAAAGAAGTCGTCAAGCAATTACCTGAAGGTATTACAGAAGACGATTTTATAGGCATTCTAAAACTTGCCATGCTCACTGAATGTGCTACAGACTCATACTCTGCAGTATTTAGAGAAGGTGCAACTACCTACAATGCACCATGGCTAGCGCGCTTCAATGACACTGTTTGGACCCCCGATGAATACACTCACTACACTCCATACCAGTACATGCTTCAATCTCTTGGCTACTCAGAAGAACAGCTTAAGAATGAAATGACTGATGTCCAGGGTATCCATTATGAACATTGCTGCGGAAAAACTCCTGTTGAATTAACCACATACGGCATTGCACAGGAATATTTAACTGATAACTGGCATGGCATGATCAGTATGCTATTACGTGATGTTGCGCCTTATGCTGCGCAATCTGCCACTGCAGTAAAACGCCGCGAAACTCTGCATACTATTTGGTACCGTGAAATGACTGCGCTTCAAGTGGAAGAAAACCCGGAACTCATACCTCTTGTTGCCGCAACACTCAAATCATTTCAAATGCCTGGCACAAGGCTTGTCCCCCATTTTGGCAACCGCGCATTGGAATGGATGGCCAAAGCTAACGTAGATTTCCCCCGGGTCGCATCAGATTTTGTACGTAATTTCTATGAAGTTGCAGGTAGCATGAAACGTGCAGGCTACCTCTTCGTTGATCTTGCTGCGAAACGAGGCATGAAAGTTGGCCCAGTCCCTTTGAGTTCCATCAATAAGGTTTTATCTAAGATTGGTGGTCCTGGGTACGGGATAGTAGGTGAGGCTGTGCTCGATAAATTTGGCGTACCTCGACCCTCTAACGTCAAACAGACATCGCCTATCAACATAACTCCCCGGCTATACGAATCCTTCCGTTCTAGTGTAAAGAACGTAATAGCGAGCCGAATCGATAATACTGCAATAATTGGCAAGGTATAGTGACCATCATTCACTTCTCCTACAAGAGCATATTCAGCAGATGACCTCATTTCCATTCAGCTTCATAATCCCGGATTCTTTGGCTAAGAAAACCTTCTTCTCAATGGTTCGAAATATCAAAGTTGGAAGCCTTGTTATTGAAACTGCTGATGGTTCAAGTGTTTCATATGACGGGCCAATCAATGGGACTAGGGCAACATTGATTGTGCGTGACGATTCGTTCTATAAGAAAGTGATTTTTTCAGGTGAGATCGGCTTTGGCGAAGCATATCAGTCCGGAATTTGTGATTCGCCTGATCTCGTAAAATTGCTTCAGCTCGCACTAGAAAATCGGCAATCCGTTAATCTCAATCAAGGGATTTTAAAGTTTATCTCCAAATTGAAAAACTTGCGGCAACATCATTCAAGAGCGAACACTGTTTCACAAAGCAAGCATAACATTCATGATCATTACGACTTAGGGAATGATTTTTTCAGACTATTCCTTGACGAAAGCATGACCTATTCCAGTGCTGTTTTCGCATCTGCCAAACAATCATTAGCAAACGCTCAGCAAAATAAATATAAAAAAATGTGCGAAGCCGCGCAGATATCTAAAAAAGATCACGTGCTTGAAATAGGAACCGGATGGGGTGGATTTGCGATATTTGCAGCCAAAACATACGGCTGTAAAGTAACAACCATCACAATCTCCAATGAGCAATTCAATTTAGCGCGTGACCGTATTAAAAGCGCAGGCTTGGATAAATTGATAACTGTTAAGTTAATTGATTATCGGGAAATCACAGGTACTTTTAGTAAAATCGTTTCAATAGAAATGTTCGAAGCAGTTGGAACTGAGTTTTTTGAAGTTTTTTTCCAAAAAAGTTTTGACTCGCTTAAAAAGAATGGTTTACTGGCGATGCAGGTTATTACAGTACGTGATGAAAATTATGAAGCTCAAAAAAACGGCGTCAACTGGATACAAAAATATATTTTCCCAGGGGGAGTGTTACCTTCTGTCGAAGAGATGGGGCGTGTTTCCAGCAAAGTAGGGCTGTCCCTAAAGCAAACATCCTCTATTGGCCCTCATTACGCCAAAACTTTAAATACCTGGCGCTCCAAATTTTGGGAAAATATTGATGCAGTTCACCAACAAGGCTATGACGAACATTTTATTAAAACATGGGATTATTATCTCGCGGCTTGCGAAGCAGGCTTCATTACCGGTAATACTGACGATGTTCACATAGTTTTCCAAAAAGCATAATCCTGCTCAAACCTTTTCTTTAATTTCATGTTTATGACAATTAATACTAGCGAATTACTTGTAGTTACTTAAATAATTAATTTTGCGCTTAAATTTGCTGCAATTTACTGTCTTTTTTTCAAGGAAAATTCATTGACCAATATTGCACAAAATATAGCGATGAATGCCTTGACAGACCCAACATATAGGGGTCATACTGACCGCTCTAGCCTCTTGGTTTCTAAACCATTTGAGGCATTATTTAATTATTGGGTTCATTACACTGGAAGGGGGCTTTTGTGACCTATACGCCAACTACCGATCTGACAAATCAGCAGGTCCCTGAACAACCATTGGGTGGCAGCACGGTTGCGCCATCTACCGCCATGCATGTGCGTAAGCGCCACGGTGGGTACGAGACTGCAGATGTAATGAAAATTGTTCGCGCTGTAGAACGTTCCAGCGGCGGATTAGAGAATGTTGATCCACTGCGCGTAGCTACACGTACAATTAGCGGTCTCTATGACGGTGCCACAACTCAAGAATTAGATGAACTTTCTATACGCACTGCGGCTTCATTGATAGCCGAAGAACCAGAATACTCGAGGTTAGCGGCTAGGCTACTCAACGTCTATATAGATAAAGAAGTACATAACCAGGACATTCACTCATTTTCCCAATCTGTGCGCATGGGCCATGCATTAGGATTGATGGACGATAGAGTAGCGGAGTTTGTGTCTGAAAATTCTCGTAAATTAAACAATGCAATTCAAGAAGAATGCAGTAATTTGTTTGAATATTTCGGCGTACGTACTCTGTATGATCGGTATCTGCTCAAGCACCCAGAGAACCGAAACTCATTAGAGACTCCTCAATACTTCTTTCTTCGCGTTGCTTGCGGCTTAGCCGAAACGCCAACTGAAGCTATTAGCCTTTACCAGCTCATGTCGAATTTAGACTACATGCCAAGTTCGCCTACTCTATTCAATTCAGGCACAAGGCATCCGCAAATGTCTTCTTGCTACCTGCTCGATTCGCCAATAGATGACCTGGAGGCCATCTACAACAAATACACAGATATCGCAAAGCTTTCTAAATTTGCTGGAGGCATTGGAGTCTCCTTTTCAAGGGTTCGTTCTCAAGGTTCACTTATAGCTGGAACCAATGGTCAATCAAATGGAATTGTGCCATGGCTAAAGACTTTAGATTCATCAGTTGCCGCTGTGAACCAAGGCGGCAAACGCAAAGGTGCAGCATGCGTTTATGTTGAAACATGGCATGCTGATATAGAAGACTTTTTAGAATTGAAGGACAATACAGGAGATGAAGCTAGGCGTGCACATAACCTAAATCTAGCAAATTGGGTGCCAGATTTATTTATGCAACGAGTCGAAGACGACGCTCTTTGGTCTCTTTTCGATCCAAAAGTTACTCCTGAGTTGGTAGATACTTTTGGCGAAGAATTTGAAAAACGATTCGTTGAAGCTGAATCAAAGCATTTATATGTAAAGCAGCTGCCTGCACGAGAGCTCTATGCGCGCATGATGCGTACTTTAGCTCAAACGGGTAATGGATGGATGACCTTCAAGGATACTTCTAATAAAAAATCCAATCAGACCTTAAAGCAAGAAAACGTAATACACCTCTCCAATCTCTGTACTGAAATATTAGAGGTGACTAATAACGATGAAACTGCAGTGTGTAATTTAGGCTCCATAAATCTTGGGCATTTTGTCACGCATGAAGGAAAATTTGAATTCGAAAGACTGGGAGACGTAGCTCGCACCGCGGTGCTATATCTTGATCGCGTAGTAGACATTAACTTTTACCCGACGAGCTCATCTGCCTATTCAAATAATAAATGGAGGCCTGTAGGGCTTGGAGTTATGGGGCTACAGGATGTGCTTTTCAAAATGCGAATTCCATTCGATAGTCAGTCTGCACGATCACTCGCAGGACAAATTCAAGAGGAAATTTATTTCTCTGCCCTATCTACCTCTTGTGATCTTGCTGAAAAGTATGGCCCGCACGAGACCTTCAAGGATTCGAGAGCTTCAAACGGTGATTTGCAATTTGATTTTTGGGGGGTAGAGCCTACTAAAAAAGAATGGCCTACTTTAAAAGAAAAGATCAAGCAATTCGGACTGAGGAACTCGCTACTCATTGCGATTGCACCTACAGCAACCATAGCATCAATTTCTGGTGCATACGAATGTATAGAACCACAGGTATCTAATCTGTTCAAGCGTGAAACTCTTTCAGGAGAATTCCTGCAAGTCAATAACTACCTAGTTGCTGACCTTAAAAAACATGGGCTCTGGAATGAAGAAATTCGAAATAAAATTAAAGTTGGTGACGGCTCAATTCAGCATATAGGCGAAATTCCTGAAGACATTCGACAGCTATACCAAACAGCGTGGGAATTGCCCCAGAAGGCTTTGATTGATATGGCTGCAGCTCGTGGTCCTTACATAGACCAAAGCCAATCTCTAAACTTATTTATGGCATCGCCAACTATAGGGAAATTATCTTCTATGTACTCCTATGCATGGAAATCAGGTTTAAAAACAACTTATTACTTGCGCTCTCGACCAGCCACACGCATATTACAAACTACGACTACTACGGCTGCTTCGACTCCCGCTAAGGAATACACTGACGCAGAGGCTTTAGCCTGCTCATTAGAGAACCCTGAATCGTGTGATGCCTGCCAGTAAGAATTAAGAGTTCATTATCAAATTATTGTTCCCTCCAAATCAGATGCAGTTTTCGAGTTTTAGATTAAGCTCCTCTGGTTTGGAACGCTTAAGTAAGTGAATATGCAATTAAATTAATAGACCTGGTCCTTATAAGTGCTTTGGTCAAATCTGTATTCTAGATACAATAGAGATAGTTGAGTTTAGGAAGGTAATCATGATCCTAGAACCTGGTCTTAATCTTACTTTACGTCCAATGCGCTACCCCGATTTCTACGAAATGTATAAGAATGGTATCCGTAATACTTGGACAGTTGATGAAGTTGAATTTTCCGACGATATCAAAGATCTAAACGGGAAGCTTACGGACCCTGAACGGCATTTAATTAGGAGGCTCGTTGCTTTCTTTGCCACTGGGGATTCGATAGTAGCCAATAATTTAGTCTTGAATCTATACAAGCACATCAATTCACCAGAAGCGCGCCTGTATTTATCAAGGCAATTATTTGAAGAGGCTGTACATGTCCAGTTCTACCTTACATTGCTTGATACATATATTCCTGACATAGATGAACGCCACGAAATGTTCCGAGCTATCGATACAATCCCTTCCATCAAAAAAAAGGCTGATTTTGGATTTAAATGGATTGATTCTGTCTATAAATTAGACTCTTTAGACAATATGGGCGAAAAGCGTCAATTCTTACTTAATTTAATCTGCTTCGCGACCTGTATTGAAGGGTTATTTTTCTACGCAGCCTTCGCCTATGTTTATTTCATGCGATCAAAAGGCCTATTAAACGGACTCGCATCCGGTACAAACTGGGTTTTCCGAGATGAATCTGCTCATATGGGCTTTGCTCTAGAAGTTGTGCGGCAAGTTCGTGATGAATATCCTGATCTTTTTGATCAGGATATGAAGGATCAAGTACTGCAAATGATTCAAGAAGCCGTCGATTGTGAAACACAATTTGCTGAGGATTTGTTGCACGATGGAGTTGCGGGATTGACTGTACAAGAGGTTCGTCAGTACTTAGAGTACGTTGCAGATCAACGCCTAACGAACCTAGATTTACCCATCCATTATGGTACGCGTAATCCACTGACTTTCATGGAATTACAAGATGTCCAAGAATTATCTAATTTCTTTGAGAGAAGGGTCTCTGCATATCAGGTTGCCGTAACAGGGCAGGTCTCTCTAGACGAAGATTTCTAAGCAATAAAAACTCAAGGTTATATTAAGGCTCAAGCTGCTCAAGCCCATCTTCCTCACCAACACCAGTAGCCACAGCAGCTTTGCCAACTTCATAAGCTACTCTCTGGTGGAGTGATAGATCTAATGGGTTCGGGCTTAGTTCGCCAGGTAGAGTAGATTGCCACAGCGCGCGCGATGCTGCAATTAACATATCTCGGTTAATTGTAGTTGCATGCACACCTAAGGCTCCACGCCATATACCTGGGTACCCTAAAACGTTATTAACTGAAGTGCCATCAGCTGCAAGCGCAGCGCCTGCCCCAAGTGCAACAGCAGGCAAGATCTCAGCATCCGGATTCGATAGTGCAAAAATAATTTGGCCGTTCCTAATGCTATCCTCAGGAATTAGCCCTGGTACTCCTGTAGTCGCAATAACGACGTCAGCAAGAGCCATCACTTCCTCTAGTGAGGACTGTTTGCCTCCAAGAGATTGATGGCGCACTAAACATGCCTCATCTAGGTCAGCCCCTAATACTGGCTTGTCACTAGCATCCATGAGCAATTTAGAAATAGAAAGACCTGCAGCTCCCAGCCCTATTTGCCCAATAGTCACATCACTTAAGTTTTTCCCAGTAGCCCTTAATGCACTCATTACAGCGCCTAAAACAACGGCTGCGGTACCATCTTGATCGTCTTGCATAACAGGGATACTCAATCGCTTGCGAAGCTTTTCAACTATCTCAAAACACCAAGGGGAGGCAATATCTTCTAAATGTATGCCGCTGTACGTAGGGGAGACACGTACCACCGCATCTACAAAATCATCAACGCTAGACGCGTTCACCAATAGAGGTGCTCCATTAACGCCTGCAAATTGCTGAAGTAACGCGGCTTTACCTTCCATAACAGGCATTGAAGGAGGTAAGCCAATATTCCCCAAGCCTAAAACTGCCGTGCCATCAGTAACTATGGCAACCGTATTCCCTATTGAAGTAAACCTGCGAGCTAAAATTGGGTCATCAACTATAGCACGACAAACTTCCGCAACACCGGGAGTATAAATTTTCCTGAGCATAGCTACGCTGTCAACCGGATGCCTGCTAATTATTTGGATCTTCCCTCCCTGATGGAGATCCATAACCTCATCACGTGTTTCAACAACCTTGACGCCGTGGATTCCTGCAATCGCTTTTAAAACTTCCATCAAATGAGATTCGTCTTCTACGTATACATCGATGTCTCGCAACACATGATTTTGGCTAATGTGCATAGTCTGTATGTTGCCAATGTTTGCCCCTGCACCTCCAATTGCCGTTGCTAGCGACCCAAGTACTCCAGGTACGTTTTCATTGCTCACTTGGACAGTACGAATCAAGCCATAATTCATAGTCATATACGCAGTCCTCCAGTTGGTCCTAGATAAGTATCGCACTTAGGCTTTAGAATCGGCTCTAGTTACAAGGAGATTTTCATGCCAAATGTGTGCTTAGATGACTGTCAGATTGAATATGATGATACAGGTTCAGGACTTCCCTTGATTTTCTGCCATGAGTTTGCAGGAAGCATGGAAAGCTGGGATTTACAAAAAAGCTATTTTTCTCGGCGCTATCGAGTCATTTCCTATAATGCCAAAGGCTACCCTCCATCTTCTATCCCCGATGATTGGCAAGAATATACATATGACCATCAAGTAAAAGTTCTCCTTGAGTTACTAAATCATCTAGGCATACAGCAGGCCTATATTTGCGGGTTGTCGATGGGTGCATATACTGCCTTACAATTTGGCATTAATCATCCCAATAGGTGCCTAGGTATCATATCTGCGGGAGTAGGTACAGGCAGTGCGGATCCTAAAAGGTTTTTAAAAGAATCCGAGACTCGTGCATCATTATTGGAAGAAAAAGGGATGAATGGAATGGACTCTTACTTAGCGGGGGCAACGCGAATCCGGTTCAAGGCAAAAGATCCGTTAGGATGGGAAGTGTTTTCAAATTTATTTCACCTACACTCCCCTAAGGGGTCTGCAAATACTTTACGGGGTTTTCAGGGTCGACGACCAGGCATTTTCTCATTGCAAAAAGAATTAAAAAACCTCAATGTGCCTTTATTAGTTATCTATGGTGATGAGGATGATCCTTGCATTGAACCTTCCCTATTCATAAAAAGAAATGTACCTAGATGTGGGTTGGCGGTACTACCGCAAACTGGGCACGCCTGCAATCTTGAAGAACCTGCTAGTTTCAATTACCTAGTAGCAGAGTTCTTGGCAAATACTGAATCTGGGAAATGGAATGAAATGCCAGAGGATAGTGGTGATAATTGGGCAATAAATCGTTAATTTACTACCGCAAATGCCTCTACCTCTATTAAATAATCTGGATTTGCCAAAGCTTCAATAATGACCATAGAGCTAGCAGGCGGGTCATATTCAAGGCGATATTCGTTCTGAGCCTGGCGAGCTGCTTCCACGTCAGCATTTTTGGTCAAAAAAATAGTTACTTTGACGATATCGTTCATTGTGCCACCAGCGGCCTCAATTGCAATTCGGAGGTTTTCGTTGATCTGGCGTGCTTGTGCAAGCGTATCCCCTAGTCCGACTACCTCACCTGCTTGATTTCGTGATGTTTGACCTGAGATCCAGAGGAGGTTCCCGCTACGTACAACATGTGCATAACGATCACCGGGCGGAGGTGCAAGTGCTTTCGGATTAATTCTTATAATTTCACTCATTTTAGAATTCTCTACTTTCCTAAGACTTATGGTAAACCGGAATTGATGCTCCCGATATCGCTCTTGCATCATCGGAGGCTAAAAACAAAATAACATTGGCTAAATCAAAGGGATTGACCCATTTCCCATAGTTGGCATCTGACATTGAAACTCTATTTGCAGGGGTGTCAACAATGCTTGGTAGAACAGTATTTACAGTAATATCGAAATCTTTGATTTCCTCAGCGACTGATTGTGATAGCAAAATGACTCCGCCTTTACTGACAGAATAATGTGCAACCATAGGATCTCCTCGCAAGCCGCTACGTGCAGCAATGCTAATTATTCGTCCATAGTTTTGCGTCTTCATTATTGGAATTACGTTTTTAATTGCAAGGAAAGCTGATTTAAGATTAAGTTCAATGAGAGCATCCCATTGAGATACATCCATGTCTTCAACTGTGGGGCCAAATTGAAAGCCGCCAGCCACGTTCACAAGCACGTCAACATGCCCAATAGAGTGGGCTTTGGCAAATAATGCTTTGATGGATTGTTCATTAAGAACGTCAGTTTTCACAAAAGTTACATTCTCATTGAGTTTTCCCAGAAGTTTTACATCTTCATCACGTGGAGGAACTCGGTCTGCGATAAAAATTCGTGCACCTTTTGATGCAAATTTTTGAACAACAACGCTACCAACCGCACCGCTACCTCCCGTAACAATCACTACTTTATTATCGAATTTCATTGTCCACCTAATATTTCTATATCCTAAGTGTATATACCCTTCAGAAAATAAAAAGAGGCTCTTTCGAGCCTCTTTTTATTTTCTATTTACTAAAGATTACGAAGGGAACAGGCTTCTGTACACCTTCAAAGTTTCTTCAGGTAGTCCGCCCAAACCTTCAATTAACCGTTGAGTTGCATCACCAGTACGCAATCCTACGTCGTAGTTACGTGATTTCATATCGGCTACGAATGCGTCGCTCTTAACAACGGTTTCAAATGCATCACGCATTGCGGTGACTAACTCATCCGGAGTTTGTGAAGGCATTGCAAATGTTCTACTAGATGCAGAAATGTTTACGTAAGCATCATAAGTATCGAGATGCGCTTTACTGGCCTTCAATCTTTTCTCTGCAATTTCGCGTACAGGAGCAGCCCACGCCCATTTACCGGCACCCTGTCCAGCCTTCACCCATGCTGGGTCAGTCTCTGTATAGAACAAAGGAGTTGCGTAGCCATCTGCCCATTCCGGGTTCAAAGCAACTTGTGAATCACGACAGGTAGCGGTGATATCAATTTCACCACGATTAAACGCAGCATCCATGTCAGAAGTGCCCGAATATCCGAATACGCGCTCGAATGGGAATCCCATTTGTACCAATAGCTCAGTCAATGTTGCGTATGTGTCAACTTTACCAATTTGCCCAATGGTGAACTTCTTGCCACCGGCCTTACCTGCAAAGTAGCCCTCTAGTGCGTTATCGCTCAGTACTGAACTACGTGCACAGAAAACAGTGTCTTGCGGAGTGAAATCAGGTGCTCCTAAGTAGACCACATCCTTAACAGGATCAAATCCTTCCACGCCATTCAAAATAGCCTGCTGGATAAGTGTTGAGATTATCAGCACAATATCTACTTGGTTATCGCGAAAAGGCTTGTCTATAACTGACTTAGTTGCAACAAGCGTGTTAGCGCCAGGTCGGTTTGTGACAATCACATTCGGCTTACCCTCAAGGGTAGTTTGAAGGTGTTTTGCAAAAATTCTTGCAAATGTATCAAATCCACCACCAGGGGAATATCCAACAGTAATTCGCACAGTCTTGCCTTTAAAGCTAACTGGCCCTGCAGGTTGTGCAGGAACTGGAGTTGCTGTCGGGGCCGCTGCCGCTGCCGCGGGTTTAGGCGTTGGGGTCGCTGCAGGTTTTGGTGTAGCAGTAGGCGCCGCAGCTGCCGGTGCCGCAGCCGATGTAGCCGGCTTTGGCGTTGGAGTTGGGTCCTCGCCACCACACGCAATAGCAAACATTGCGAAAGCAGCGAACAAGGCCATTAGACCCAAGGCCTTTCCTGAAAAGATATAACTGATACGCATCAGCCCTCCCTGACTACGAGTCTCACGCGGAGTCATCGCTCCAGCGCGCTGACGGATGCTAGCACGAGAAAAGCCTCTAGTCTACTAATTTCCTAATTTCGGAAAAATTCCGTAATGGTTTCTCTTCCCTTTAGCACATCTGCTATAGGAATTACGTTCTCCAATGCTGGATCAATCCATGCAATATGAATGATCAAATCAAAAAAGCCATAAATCAGAACCAAGAAAAATGCAGACCACAACAATGCAATCCACCATCTTACTCGTCCAAATATTCTCAGGAAAAGAAAAACGTATGTAGGTAGAGCTATTTGGAAACCTATAAGCCAAATTGCAAATATTAGGCCTACTGTTGTACCTAAAGCCTTGAACGTTCTAATTAATAGCACCAAGGTTGAATCATCAGTTACAGTCCTTCCAATATCTAAAATCCTTCTTTTAGATGTGGAAGGGAAAAGAAGATGCCTTGCTACATAGATAGCTACGAGGATTAAACCTGTAGTCGTTATTATTCTTGGTAGTTTTGCAGCTTCTTCCGTCCAGGAATATGAAGAGTACAAAGAGTAGCCAAAAGCAATAGCCATAAGCCCTATAAATGCACCACTAGGTGTAAGTGTAAGGCGTTCTTTCAATGATGGCTTGGGGATTGCTGTGCCTTTGCCATCAATCGATTCTCCAGTAGTGTTTTGCTGGAATTGGGCTTCTTGGGTTCTTCCCACATTCCGTTGCATCCAAAGAGTGTACCCAGCAGTACCAAGCGCAATCAGAATTATCAGCAAAACTGGAATTCGGCTAAAGAGCCCAAAATCAATACCAATGGGCTTACTGCTATCTAGGCTAATCATACCGAACGTCTTACTTGCAATTCCGTAATATTTTTCAACTATCCCACCAAGAATTACGGATATGACAATTGGAGGGCGAGGCCATCCAAAAGTTTTCATAAAATATCCTAAGCCTCCAAAACCAAGCATGACGACAAGATCTTGAATTCTGAATGATGCTTGAAATGCTGCAATCGTCATAATTGCCAAAATAATAGGAACGAGAATATTAGGAGGAACAAAGGCAATTCTTGTTAATGTTGGTGTAAAACCTAGCGCCAGGCCAGTACCTAAAATGTTTGCCAGTACCAAAGAAAAGGCAATAGTCAGAGTCAAGCTTAGGTTCTCATTGAGCATAGACGGACCAGGTTGTACATCAAGTATTACAAGTAAGCCCAAGAAAATTGCCATCCCAACGGAACCAGGAACTCCAAAGAAAAGAGTTGGAACAAGCTGGCCACCATCAACCGCGTTATTGGAAGATTCTGGTGCAATAACTCCCCTCACGTCACCCGTACCGAAAGTTTCAGTACCTCCTTTTACGGTTTGCCGGGCGGATGCATATGCTAGCCATTGAGCAAGAGAGCCACCTATGCCAGGTAAAACTCCAACAAATACTCCCAAACCTGCTGAGCGAAATACAAGAGGCCAGTTCTTCAGAACCGCACGCATCCCTTCTAGACGCTGCGATGCAGTGCTAACCTCTGCTGTAGACTGTCTAGAAACTGCTACATTTCCAATTAACATATCAAAAAATTCGGGAAGCGCGAATAAACCAATTACCACTGGTACTATATGAAATCCGTCCCACAAATAATCAAATCCGAAAGTGAGCCTTTGCACACCAGTGGAGTCGTCAAACCCTACTAATGCAATTAACAAGCCAAGGCAGCCTGCCATCAATCCGCGTACGAGTGCGCCACTACTTACAATGCCTACGACACCAACTGCAACCAGCCCTAAAACAAAAAATTCCGCAGCGCTAAAAGAGTTAACAACTGTTCTTGCAGCGGGAATAGTTATGAATAGGAAAATTCCCCCCACAATGCCACCAATCATTGAGGCAAAGTATGCAGCTGAAAGTGCTACACCTGCCTTACCTTGCCTTGCAAGTGGATTCCCATCCAATATCGTTGCCTGACCAGATGTAGATCCAGGCATTCCGAGCAGTACCGCCGGCAAAGTGTCTCCGGTAGAAACAGTAGCGACCATTCCTACCGCAAGAGGCAGCGCAATATAGGGATCTTGCCCGTAAGCAAATCCAAGAAGCACAACAAGACTTGGTACTGCACCCCCAGGCATAGCCCCGTTGAGGACGCCCACAGCAACTCCCACCATTAAGGCCAGCATAACTTGCCAGCTGGCCATTTGGTTTAATGCTTCACTTGCTGCCTCAAGCATTCCAATCTCCATTCCCTAACATTATCTATTTATTTCTACTGATCCATTGTGTTCTTTGCAAAGACTTCTTCTAGCTTAGCCAGTTTAGGAGTCAGTCCTTGCTCGAAAGAATACTGAGCAGCCGTTTCAAGTACTAACTTATTCGCACGTATACCATGTTGAACAAGAGGAGTTCTTATCGCATCTGGAGTAATTAACCCTGTCTCAACATAGTAATCAACGTGCTCCATACGTTCTCTATTAATGATGTCATTCGCTTTATTAAATGCTTTCATCAAATTGAGAATAACCCAAGGGTGTTCTTCAGCGATTTCACGTTTAATTACCATCCCGTGATTAATAGGATATATGCCTGTTTTTTCGTAATATCGAATACCTTCTGCCCTGTTGTCTGGGAAAATTGAAGATATATCAGGGTGGTTCCACAAGTCAGCGGTGCTTCTATCAATAAGGTTTGGGTCAACAATGTAAAGCAATGTCGCATCAAGCTCGCCCGAAAGCATCATTGTCCCAATATTTTTTTCCAGTGGAATCTGGTTAACGGTTACTCCTTCAGGAGGCTTGAATCCTGTGGACCCTCCATGGCTTTGCTCCGGCACTCGCTCCATAAAAAATTCCATGTCCTTCGGCTCAACACCGAATTCATGCTGAAGAATACCTCGCGTCCAAAGAGCGGCTGTCTGCTGGTATTCAGGGACTCCAACTCTTTTACCTTTGAGATCGGATGGGTCTTTAATACCGGCATCTTTCCTTATTAACATTCCCGTATGGAAAAAGCGACGAGTAGTAAAAATAGGGAGGCCAACCCATCGGTTATCCCCTGCAGCCTGTGCCATAATTAACGATGAAAATGACATTTCAGATACGTCAAAATCACCGAATTTCAATTGGCGCCAAAAAAGCTCCGATGCATGAACAGGACTAGGCACTAAATTAATACCATCAGCCTTTACTCTGCCATCAAAAATTGGCCATGTCCTCGGGTTTGATGCCATACCTAAACTAAGTTGAATATCCATTACATTTCCTCCATTGAGTATTACAGTCCTGAAATAAATTGTTCTTCCTGATCCCACTTACCGACATTGGAGCGCCATACCATATCAAGGCGCGCCATATCCTCATCGTTCAGCGCATCCGCGCCAGAACATCCCACTGCTTCTTCTAAATGAGCCAATTCTGAAAATCCGCCAAGGACTGTCGTCACTGTCTCGTCCTGGAGAATAAACCTGTAAGCTGCTTCAGATAATGTCTGTCCTTTCCTTGATAAAAAGGAAAATGGTAAAGCACGTTGAACCATTGCTTGGTACATATCAGCATTTCGAGTAAGTCCGCCTCCCGCAAGCTGATGCCTTCCACCGCCATTAACTGCGTGATCAGTAAGTACCCCTCCGGCAAGCGGGCGGATCACGGCAGTGCCAACACCTAGCTCATGCGCTCGAATAAGGAATTGCCCGTAGTCGTGCTGAACATCTAATCCATCAGGCGTCGGTAAACCCGCTGTCGGGTTCAATAGATCGTACCAGACGTTTAGCATATGGAATTCCTGTGTTTCTAGAAGAGTGAGTACTGCTTCAGCATCAGCATCTTCGTTTGCAAATCCAAAAAACCGAGTCTTCCCGGCCCTTCTTAATCTTTCCAGTCCTTCTAATGCACCTTCAGCTCCCAGATAGTCATCTAAACCAACGTGAATCCATCCTGGAACAGTAGTATCTGTCTCAATACTTGGAGGATTATGGATTTGTACAATGTCCACGTGGTCGAGCTGCAATCGCTTGAGAGAGTCTTCGACTGACTCAACTACAGCATCTGCAATATGGTCTAATTCATCTGGCATTATTTCCACTTTAGTAGCTATGACTGGGCGAAATCCTATTTCCCGCATGGCTTTACCGATATTAATCTCGGCGAGGCCTTTGCCATAATCCGGAGAAGTGTCAAAATAATTGATTCCTAGTTCAAGGGCTCTTTCGATCGCTTTTATTTGCTCCTTAGGCTCCGCCTTAACGAGCAATCCGGCATTGTCTCCTGACCCAAATCCAATTTCAGACACACGAATGCCTGTGTTTCCCATTTCACGATATCTCAATGCAATCCTCCGAATCTAACGGTCTAATGACCGCGCTATCTAACGCTGTAGAAAGAAAAGTGTCAACTCTCAATAGCGGCTATCAAAATATATAGGAAGAAAATATTTTATAAACCCCCGCCTGCCTTCCTATTCTCAACAACTGCTTGAGCACGAGGGCTAATCTGGCTCTGAACAATGATATTAAGAAGAGCAGGACCTTCGCAATTGATAGCTCTTAATAATGCAGGCTCAAGTTCTTCCGGACTCTCTACTAGCTCTCCATGTGCGCCGAGGCCTTGAGCAACTAAGTCGTACCTAGAATGGGCAAGGTCAGTGATCACGGGTTTTCCATAAAGCCCTATTTGCAAGTTTTTATCAATGCCCCATGCCGCATCATTCCCTACTAAGAATATTACTTTTAACTTATGCCTAACTGCCGTATCAATTTCCATAGCATTGAACCCGAAGGCGCCGTCTCCTGTGATGCAGAACACTCTGGCTTCTGGCCTGGCTAGTTTTGCGGCAATTGATACCGGAACTGCCTGCCCTAACATCCCAAGATTTGGAAGGTAATACCAACTGCGTGGAGCTTTTGCAGGAAGATATGCTCTTCCGTAATAGGCATAGTCACCTCCGTCAAAAACTATTACATCATCATCCTTTAATTGCTTAGCTAAAGTGTGATGAACAAACATTGATCGCAGAGGGGTTTCTTTCGTAATAAACTGCTCCAAGTATTCTCTATGATTTCTAACAGTGTCGCGGAATTTCTGAACCCAGTCGCCTGGTTGATCCCAGTTATATTTAATCGCTTCTTCCTGAAGCTGAGAAACAATTGGGCCTATATCTCCTACTAGAGATAGTTCTACTCCTCGATTCCTGCCTATTTGGATAGGGTCAGTTTCAATTTGTATCACCTTTGCTTGGTCTGGAATTACTGGTTTGGAACCAAAACCAATAGTAAAATCTAATAGTTTACCAAGGAAAAGAATCACATCCGAGTCTTTAATTAAATTGGCTGCAGTGTGCTGGCTAAGATCAAAAAAACCAAAACAAAAGGGATGTTCATCAGAAACAATCCCACGAGCTGCCTCTTCTGTCATAAATGGGATTCGAGTCGTCTCAATAAATTTCTCAAAGATTTTCGTCCAGTCGCCGTAAGATGACGGGGTGCTGGCTACGATAATTGGCCGTGCCGCGTTATTGAGAATCTGAATCGCATTCACAATCGAATCATTACTTGCAGTTATTGGTGTTACTCTTTTGTAAGTATCAGCCTGATAAAAAGTAACCTCATTCTCTTCCACTTCAGCGCTCTGCACATCTACGGGCACTGTCAAATGCACTGGACCACGCCTGCCTTCAAATGCAGTACGTATTGCAGTTGTCATTAAATCCGGAATCCTTCGAGGGTCGTGTGCAAGCCAAGCTCCCTTAGTAACGGTTCTTGCAATTCCAACCTGATCTATCTCTTGCATAATGCCACGGTGGTAATTTCTCAAATCCGATGAGCCGGCGATATTCAGTATTGGGCTTTCTGTCGACATAGCGTTAATCAGCCCAGGTATTGCATTCGCATGACCGGGTGTAGTTACTGCAACAACTCCCAAGTTGCCTGTCATTCTTGCCCAGGTTTCTGCCATATGAACTGCTGCCTGCTCATGCCTACAATCAATTAAAGTAAATCCTTCGTCATCCAAAATATCTAACAGTGGCAGGATATGGTCACCTGCAAGAGTAAAGATGGTATCAACACCTTCCATTCTCAGGGAATTCGTTATTATTTGAGCGCCGTTAATTTTCAAAAGCGGTTCCTTCAATCCTTCTAATCCATTCTTCATGGATGCTAGCAGTAGAGGATTTGTCGAGCAATTAGTTGAGTTCTTGGCACAAAAAATATGAAAATAACAATAAGAGGTGAATATGAGTTCTTTATCTAGTGAAAACTGCGTGGAAATGACATCAGGTGCGAAGCTTTGTCCTACTGATGAAGCAAAATCTTACAAAGGCGAAATCCCCGATTGGCATATTATTTTTGATGGCATGGAAAAACTTGAACGTACTTTTGAGTTCGACAGTTTTGCAGAAGCCTTGGAATTTACAAACAAAATCGGAGATGAAGCAGAGAATCAAGGTCACCATCCCAAGCTCATCACTGAATGGGGTAAAACTACAGTGACATGGTGGACTCATTTTTTAGGCGGCCTGCATAAAAATGACTTCATTATGGCAGCCCGCACTGATTCTTTAGCTGAAAAGAAGTCTTGTTAAGGAGTTCATATGTCATTAATAGAGTCAAAATTATCTGCAATGGGCTTGGAATTGCCAGAGCACGTAGCTCCAGCCGGAAGCTATCTAGTTGGATATAAAACAGGAAATTTAGTTTTTACTTCCGCAGTAGGGCCTCGTACAAATGATTCCAATATTACTGGCGTCATGGGGCTTGATTGTTCAGAAGAGGATGGATATGAGGCTGCCAGACGTACTTGCTTAAGAATTCTCAGTAATGTCAAAAGTATTATTGGTGATTTAGACAAAATCACGCATGTGGTGAAAATTTTTGGGATGGTACAAGCAGCTCCTCAATTCAACGATTACGCAAAAATTGTCAATGGTTGTTCGGACTTACTTGTTGAGCTGTATGGGGAAGCGGGTAAGCACGCAAGAAGTTCAATGGGCGTAACACGAAATCCTTTTGACGGAGTGATTTCTATCGACGCCATTTTTGAAGTTACTGATTAAATATGTTCGCATCCAGTGATAAGAAAAGACCACAGATGCCTAAATAATCTGTGGTCTTTTGCCTTAATCCTGCAAACTAAAGATGATAGAGACCTAAAGCATTATCAACTAATATTTTTTTCTTTGACTCTTCATTTACGCTGGGAAGATTCCTAAAAGTTTCTATAGCGTCAACCTCGCTTGATGTGTCAGTATGTCCATAATCTGTACCAATTACGATATTTTCATCACCAATATAGCTAAATACATATTCGAAATCATCATCTGTCTGAGCAGAAACATAAATGTTGTAATCCTTAAAAGGATTCTCAGGTATTTTCCACCCTGCCTGCTGCGCCCTTCGTGAGGTTTCGTGCATTATCCAGGGAACCCACTGGCAGGAAGATTCTATGAACCCCCAGCGCAAATCCGGGAAGCGCTTTGGCAAATCACTAAGAATCAAACCATTACAGGCGTGCACTGTCGGCATTCGGAAGGTTGGCAACCCGCCGCTTGGGTCGTAGGGTGAATTCATTGCCTTTACATAATTTTGATTGGCATTGGCAATGTGAATAGTAATGGTCAAATCATGTTCTTGTGCCGCAGCCAAATAAGGATGGAAATAAGGGTCGAGCATAAACCTGTCATCTTCAAAAGGTTTCATTACTACACCTACGGCGCCGTTCTCTTTTGCCCAAGGCATCATATCAATAGCTTGGTCTAAATCAGTGAGTGGAAGCACTGCAGACCATCGCAATCGACCATCCGACTGCTTCCAGGCTGACGCCATCCATTTATTCCAAGCCTTGCAGAGCGCACGATCAACTTCAGGTCGCCTTGTAACATCGCTGATCCATAGGGTGTTGTGGAGTATTTGAATATCAACGCCAAGATCGTCCATGTGCCTGAGTCTGAGTGAAACATCATCAAGATGACGAGCATCTGCAGCGGTAACAAGGTCACGACCCGCTCGCTCTGACATTATCTCGAGCTCACGCTCTGAAGGAGTAGGTAGTCTCAATCCTGCAATTTTTCCATCTATCACCCAATAACGACTTTGTGAATTATCAGGCGAGGAGAATAATTGAGGACGGTATTGTAAGTCTTCTTTATCAAGAAAATCCCATGTATGCTCAGATTCAACAACATGAGCATCGGCGTCAATTGCGCCAAATTTTACGGCTGTAGTCATGGTTCCCTCCATTAGTACTGCCTCCAGTATCGTTCTATGGCTTTCACAAGGCAATATTTGTAATACCATGCTACATAGAAATTACAAAAATGAAAAAGAATTTATCTAAAACAGCAGCAATTGTAGGTGTCGCAGAGTCTAATGAACTTGGAACAGTTCCAGGTAAATCAGCGCTGGCGCTCCATGCAGAAGCTGCTAGCAATGCCTTAGCTGATGCGGGTGTCGAACGTGACGAAGTAGACGGTCTTTTGACAGCCGGTTATTGGAATTATGACTTAGCAGATTATCTCGGCATAAAACCCCGTTATACCGATACAACTACCGTTGGTGGTGCATCGTTTGTAATACATGTTGGACACGCGGTTTCCGCGATAGCCGCTGGTTTGTGCGAAGTTGCTTTAATTACACATGGGCAATCTGGCCGTAATACTCGCGCACCGATGCCAAGAGACCCTAATGTCCCTTCTGCAATGTATGAAATCCCATACGGAATGATAGGAATGCCGATAAATTATTCTATGGCAGCCACGCGGTATATGCATTTATATGGGGAGGACAGAACAAGGCAGGCAATGGCGGAAATTGCGGTTGCAACTAGAAAATGGGCTCAAATGAATCCTAAAGCTTCAATGCGAGACCCCATGAGTTTCGATGATTACCATAATTCACGATGGATATCATGGCCATTTCATCTTCTGGATTGCTGTCTGGTAACTGATGCCGGTGCGGCAGTTGTAGTGACTTCAAAAGAAAGAGCTCAGAGCCTTTCTAAAAAGCCTGTATGGATTTTAGGACACTCGGAATACCACGACCATGCCGGTATCTCGACTATGGAAGATTTAACTATTACTCCTGCTAGAGTGACAGGTCCTGAAGCTCTAAGCATGGCCGGTGTTTCTCATAAAGATATCGGATTATCTATGATTTATGACTCATTTACATATACAGTCCTTGCAAGCTTAGAATCCTTAGGCTATTGCAAGCCTGGAGAAGGACCCGATTTCGTAGCCAATCAACGAACTGCACCTGGAGGAAATTTCCCTTTGAATACTAGCGGAGGCGGGCTCTCTTACACCCACCCTGGAATGTATGGAATTTTTCTCATTGTTGAAGCCGTCAGGCAGCTCCGAGGAGAGGCAGGGGAAAGGCAAGTACCTGATTTGAATCTAAGCTTAGTCAATGGCACAGGTGGTGCGCTTTCTGCGACCGGGACTATTATTTTAGGAGTTGACTGATGGGCACTCAATATCAAGGGCCATTACCTGTACTACAGCCTGAATCAGATTTTTATTGGGAGAAGGCAAAGGCTCATGAGCTCTGGTTGCGTAAATGCGTTGACTGCAACAAAGCTTATTTTTATCCACGCGATTTTTGCCCTAAGTGCGGTAATTACAATGTAACGTGGATACGAGCAAGCGGAAGAGGAACGCTGTATACGTTTGCAATCGTTGAACGAGCACCGATTCCTTCTTTCCGTGATAGTGTACCGTTTATTGTGGCCATGGTTGATCTTGAAGAAGGCCCAAGATTCCCTACAAATATAGTTGGCGTTAACGCAAAACCGGAAAATCTATTGATTGGGATGGAAGTTGAAGTGACTTTTCGGGATCTAAATGATGAGGTTACATTACCGCTTTTCAAACCCGTCTCTAATGAATTTCCCGACCACCATTAACAACAATCATTTGCCCAGTGATAAATCGCGCATCATCACTAAATAGAAAAGCCATAACACCTGTAAGGTCTTCGGGAACACCCCTACGCACCAGAGATGCTTCAGGTTCAGGGTAAGCCTCATCAGCTCCTATAGGCTCTTCGGTATCTGAGGTTGTAGAACCAGGAGCAACAGTTACGACGTTGATATTATGCTGACCTAGCTCCCTGGCAACTGCACGGGTTATTCCAGTGATTGCAGATTTTGAGGCAACGTAATGTGGGTTCATCGCATTAGGCCCTCTTGCAATGCGGAGTGTGCTTCCAGAGCTCACATTGACAATAGTTCCACTATTTTGCTCACGCATATAGGGAAATACTGCTCGAACTCCCAGGAAAGTACCTCTTGCGTTAACTGCAAATACACGGTCCCAAGTTTCCATATCCACATCAAGGATTGATTTTACTTCTAAGCCTCGCATCATACCTGCATTATTGAGCAATCCATCAATTCTTCCGTATGTGTCATGCGTTTGCTTTGCCATGTCTAACATTGCTTCTTCAGAAGATACATCCACTTGAAGCGCAAGAACTTCAGCGCCCTCAGATCTGCAAAGCTCTGTTGTTTTTTCTAAATTCTGGACATCTGCAATAGTTAATTTCGCCCCTTCCTTAGCGAATCGAATTGCATACTGTCGTCCCAGCCCAGCAGCAGCTCCAGTTACTATGATTACTTTTCCTTCAAGACGCATATCTCCTCCATTTATTAGGTCAAAGTATTTCTAGGAACCTACGGCTTGTGGGGCCTTAAGGCCATAGAGCTCAGTAGTCCCCTTCCATATAATCCGGTCCTTCTGTTCCTGAGTAAGATCAGTCCTGTTCATAAGGAATTTAGGTGAATCTGGAATTCTGTGAGCATGAGGTATATCGCTAGCATAAACCCAGCAATCAGTTCCGTATTTACCTACCATGTAAGGCAGTAATTGATCATCAACCTCAAATCCAATAAATATCCTTCCATCTTTGATGTACTCAAGAGGAGTAGCCTGAGGGAGCCCACGATCAATAATAGGTTGATGCTCAGATCGGATCGTACCGAGTTCCATTCGGTCTTTGACGTTGTCCAAAGTAAAATCCATTACTGCAACAGCAAAATCAACCCAAGTACAACCTGTCTCCAAAAATGAAACTTTCACTTTAGGATATCGATCTAATATTCCTGACCCACATATAGTCTTGAACCCGCGCACGACAGAAGTAAGAAATTGGTCTCCTGCGATATTCTTCCAATCTTTAAGAGCATCTTTTGCCCCCATCCCAGGATGAACATTCACCGGTAGTTCTAGATCTTGAGCTGCTGCCCATATAGGCTCGAAATCAGGATGATCCAAAGCTTTATTGCCGTAATCACCGAAGACCATTATTCCCAATGATCCCATTTTTTTCGTACGCTCCATTTCCCTGACAGCCTCACTTGGGTCCCTTGGGTCAATAACTGTGACCCATTTAAGCCTTTCCGGAGATTGATTAGAAACGTCAGCTACCCAATTGTTATAGGATCGCGTAAGGCCTGCATTCAAATCAGGATCTTTAACTATCGGCCAATGCAACAATAAGGTTGGGTAGTTTACTGAGAGGTAAGTACTTTCAGCATCCATTACAGCAAGCCTATCTTCGGCTGAATGAAATTCACCGCTTTCGTGAGGACCACGCCATTTTGCCATCAATTCATATTCAGTAGAAACCACACCATCTCGGCTTGATGGAGATCCACCTACTCTGATTCGCTCTCCGTCGATTTCCCAAATATAATCGTGCTCAAATTCGCCTGTCTCAATTACTTTTGGTCTACGGTCACGATATTTGGGCTCAAGATATTCATCGGACCAGGTAGCCTCCCATTCTTCCACATGTCCGTCGCCATCGAGCGCTTGGATGTCATTCATTCGTAAATCTCCTTCTTGCACTGTCATCAAAGCATAATCCCACCGTATATAGCTACATGAACCTAGTCAATAGTGGTCTGGTCCATGTGCAAGCTTTCTAGTAGAGTCTCAACCCACGGGAGATCACGATGGATACTGATAAAATCATTAATTTTGGGATAGTAGGCTTGGGGACTGCTGGAAGTGCACTTGTACAACCAGTACTCAAAAATAAAAATTTCAGGATGGCTGGTGCTGCAGACCTTGATAAAGAGACGCTAGCCCGTTTCAAATCCGACTTCCCCGAAGCTGGTATTTTCGATAGTGCAGAAGCAATTGCTGAGGCAGATGGGATAGATGCACTCTTTATATCTACTCCTACTCAATTTCATACAGGGCATGTACTCGCTGCAATCAATAACGGAAAACATGTCGTAACGGAAAAACCCATTGCCACTAATCTTGATGATGCTGATGCCATGATTGAAGCATCTGAAAAAGCAGGTGTCACTTTGATGGTTGGTCATTCGTTTGGCTACGAAACACCAATAAAAGCAATTCGAAATACCGTCAACAGTGGTGAGCTCGGCCCTCTTCGAATGCTACACAACTGGTACTTTACAGATTGGATGTACCGTCCTCGAAATCCTGAAGAGCTAGACACCTCTCTTGGCGGAGGAGTTACATTCCGTCAAGGATCTCATCAGTTCGACATTATAAGATTAATTGGTGGGGGTCTGGTTCGTAGCGTACGTGCTATGACCGCGAAATTCGACGTCTCTCGGCCTGCGGAGGGAGCCCATACTGTATTCCTTGAATTTGAAAACGGTGCAGTTGCAACTGCTATTTACAGTGGGTACGACAGGTTTCGTTCAGCGGAGCTCGGATATAACGTCGGAGAAGGCGGGCTACCTTTCAATCTGGAGAAGTACGGTGCGGCTCGAAATGCGTTGAAAAATGCAAACCCTGAAGCCGAACTAGAACTAAAGAAAAGTGTTAGATATGGAGGTTCAAGCTCAAGAAATTGGGGCGAAGTTCCTGATAGCCATCCTTTTTACGGGCTAACCGTAGTCAGTTGTGAAAATGGGGATATCCGGCAATCACCTGATGGACTGCTAGTCTATTCAGAGAATGAAAAGCGAGAGGTTGCAATACCAAAAGGAACTTCAGGTAGGGACAATATCCTGACCGAACTAAAAGCTGCAATATTAGATAAGATACCTCCATTACATGACGGAAGATGGGGTAAAGCTAATTTAGAAGTGTGCCTTGCTGCCTTAGAATCCTCACATAAACGTAAGGAAATATATTTAAGCCACCAAAAAATGGTTCATGACTAGGAGGAATAATGACCAGAGAATGGGATGAGATAAAATATGAAGTTGCTGTAGCCAATCGGGTTCTTGCTGAAGTCGGTCTTGCTACCGGGTTTCGAGCCTCGTTAGGACATGCAAGTATGCGCCTACCAAATGACCCGGATAAATTCGTTGTAAAAGGAAGGGGCTATACGGTAGACGCTCTGCATTCAATGCGACCACAAGATATGATCGTTGTAGATATTGAGGGTCATAAAGTTGATGGACCAGTAGGTTCTTCGCAGCCGTTTGAAGTCATTATGCATTCGTCTATCATGAAGTTGCGACCTGAGATTAAGTCGGTTGTCCACGTACATCCCCACTACACGATTCTTGCATCTACGCTGAATAAGCGCTTGCGTCCAATGAATCAAGAAGGCGCACAATTGGTACAAAAAGAATTGCCAATGTGGAATCATGTCAAAACCGTCCAGACTGAAGATGAAGGCCTTGAAGTTGCTCAGCTGATGGGTGACTCAAAAGCTATTTTGCTAAGAGGTCACGGCGCTACCACAGCCGGTAGCAGCCTTGAAGATGCGGTAATGACAATGATGCAGCTTGAAGAGCAAGCAAAAATGAATTACTGGGCATTTTCCGCAATGGGTGCAGATCATCCATATCTTGAAGATGAAATAGTAGATGAGATGTCGGGTCGAACACCCTTGCCTGAGCTGCCTCACTTTAAGCAAGTTCTTCCTCCCGGATGGCGACCAAACGTAGGCGGTGTATGGCAATATTATACGAGAATCGTAACGGAAAACCCGGATGCTGCGCCTACAATTCATAGGCCATAAAAGAAAGGCTAATTTCGTTGACACGCGTTGCTATCGATTCTACTCTATGGTAAGCGCGGTTTTAGGGGGAATTTATGTTAAATCAAGCTGAGAATGATGCTATTACTAGGGTAAGCCCCGGCACGCCAATGGGTGAACTCATGCGTCGTTACTGGCATCCCATTGCTGCTGCTTCTGAATTGGATGAAAAGCCTACGAAAGCTGTTCGGATTCTGGGAGAAGACCTTGTTTTGTACAAGGATAAATCCGGCACCATCGGCTTGATTGATCGTTTCTGTCCGCATCGACGTGTCGACCTTTCCTATGGAATACCTGAAGAAAATGGTCTCCGGTGCATGTACCACGGATGGATGATGGACGAGACCGGCCAGTGCGTAGAGCAACCGTTTGAGGAAACTGTTCGCCCTGACGGCAGATTCAAGGAGAAAGTCAAAATTGCAGGATACCCTGTTCAAGAACTTGGCGGGCTTGTATTCACATATATGGGGCCACAGCCTGCACCGTTGCTACCCAATTACGACATTTTAGCTCAAAAAAACGGCGTCTTACGCGAATTATTTGTCGCAGAGTTACCTGTAAATTGGCTTCAATGCATGGAAAATTCTGTTGATCCCGTTCACCTTGAATGGCTACATGGAGTGTATGGCGCATGGTCTGCAAAACTAGAAGGCCGTCGCGATGCAGTAGCTGAAAGTCTAGCCATATATGACAGGCATAAAGAAATCGGTTTTGATCAGTTTGAAAGAGGGATAATTAAGCGACGGGTTTATGGGAATACCACAAAAGAATCACCTAAATGGAGTGTTGGGCATCCATTACTCTTCCCTAATATCTTGCAACAAGGTGGTGGTGGCAGGTATTTCTTTCAATTTAGGGTCCCCATCGACGATGAGCATACTTGGCACGTTGAATTAACTAGTTATTGGTTTCCAACCGACGTTGAAGTGCCTGCCCAAGACGTAGTCCCTTATTCACAAATTGAGTTAACCAGACCTGATGGGCATTGGCGTAGCGACGATACGATGGCACAAGATCATATTGTTTGGATCCTTCAAGGTGCAATTATGGATCGCTCTGCAGAGACACTTGGGGAATCTGATCGAGGGCTCATCTTCTATCGGAAAATGCTTAGCGAACAGATGCAAATTGTCATGGATGGCGGGGAACCAATAAACATTGTGCGCGATGTAAATGAAAATGTGATGATTCATGTCGAGCAGGAAGGATGGACAACTCTTGGAAAGACTTCTGATATCGACGAGATTGCACGGTATGGAAGTAAATTGAAGCCATTGATTCAAGAAATGCTTGATAAAACTGGGTATGCATCAAAAGAAAGTGCAACGGCATAGCGAAGCGTTGAGGAGGCGACATGGCAGGAGTTAAACCAATTAATTTTGGGATCATCGGGCTTGGAGCAGGCACGATGAACATGATCCCAGAACTCAGCACGAACCCAAATGCAAATATCGTTGCTGCCGCTGACACACGCAAAGATGCACTCGATAGGTTTACAAGAGATTTTGGAGGGCGCATCTACAGCAATGCCGAGGATCTATGTAAAGATCCTGATGTCGAAGTCATCTACGTAATGACTCCCGATGAAATGCACGCAGAGCATGCTGTTCTTGCGGCCGAGCATGGAAAACAAGTCATTTTAGACAAACCAATGGGACTTACTCTGGAGCAATGTGATGATGTTATTGCAGCGACAGAAAAGAATGGGACGCGTGTGATCGTCGGGCATTCCCAAAGCCTAGATCTCGTAAATCTAAAGATCGCAGAGATAGCAAATAGTGGGCAATTAGGCAAAGTCGTAATGATCCATACCATGTTTTATAGCGACTGGATTTATAGACCTCGAGCAAAAGAGGAGCTAATTCAAGAGCGTGGCGGCAGTATTGTTAGGCGACAAGGTCCAATACAGGTTGATATTGTCCGAATGATTGGTGGAGGAAAGGTAAGATCGGTTAGAGGGAAAACAAATATAGTTGATGCTAATCGACCTATCGATGGAAGCTTTAATGCGTTTGTAGATTTCGATAACGGATCCTCGGCCACCATAATTTATGACGGTTATGGGCACTTTAATAGTGCAGATCTTACTTACGGTTATACCTTACAAGGATTCCCAATGAATCCTGATTTACACATAAATTCCCGTAAGCGAATTGAGGGTTTTGCAAGCATTAGCGAGGAGGAGCAATATAAAGACACTACTCGCTACGGTGGCTCTATGAATCGGTCGCTGGCTCATCAGGTATCTCCTGATAGGAGACATGCTTTTTTTGGTTTCACCCTTGTCTCATGTGAAAAAGGCGATATTCGGCAAACGCCAACCGGAGTATTGATATATGGCGATAAAGAAAATATCGAAATCCCTGTAGCTGCCGGGGAAGGGTACAATCGTCGGTACTGCGCGGTAGAAGTTGATGAAATGTGCCGCGCAATTCGTGATGACACTCCGGTACGAATTCACGATGCCTACTGGGGTAAAGCTACTCAAGAAGTAGTGTTAGGAATCATTGATTCTTCAAATGAGAGGCGTGAAGTTTTCATGAAATACCAAGTCCCTTACACGGGTCAGGGCGTGAGTTAAATTTATACTGAAGGACAAAAAAATGACTGAAGAAATTGGGTTATTTGAAGCAATGTACACACAGAGGGCTATTAGGCATTTAAAGCCTGATCCAATTCCCGATGAACTAATACAGCAAATCATTGATGCAGGCATACGTGCTCCCAATGGAGGGAATTCACAGCAATGGGGTTTTGTTGTTATAAAAGATGAATCAACAAAAAAAATAATTAATGAACATTATGCTGCTGTGGTACGTCCCAACCATGGGAAAGCTTCCACGTTATCTGAACAAAGAGCTGCTGATTCTGCTGATTATTTAGGTCAGCACATTATGGACGTTCCTGTTTGGATATTAGCAGTGACTAATCATCCTGGAACTGATATTCATCACGGCGCTTCGATTTACCCTGCAGTACAAAACATGCTTCTTGCTGCACGAGCCTTGAATATAGGAAGTGTTCTGACAACTCGTGTACGAAGGGGTTTTGAGGATCACATTCGCTCTGCCATTGGTCTGCCTGAAGGATGGGCAACCGCAGCAATGATACCCCTTGGCTGGCCTATGGAAGGCTACAGGTATGGACCGACGACACGAAAGCCAGCGTCCGAAGTTACACATTGGGATAAATGGGGAACACGCTCGCAAAATACTTAATTTAGTTGCGCAAACGATCCCACGCGAGGTTACAAGCACGCGCTGAAATCACTTTAGACAAATGAAGTCTATATTCTTCTGAACCATGAATATCAGAAAGCACTTCTATATTTTTTATTGATTTTTGGATTGCTGTATCAATCGCCTCAGTCGACAATAGTGTTCCCTGTAAGTATTTCTCAGCCATTAATAATCGTTGGGGCTTGGGGCCTGCGCCTGTTAAGCTTATTCGAACATGATTACAAATGTTGTCCTTCGTAGTTGCAATCACTACAGCTGCACCCACTATTGCAAATCTTGAAGCCTTATTTGCAAATTTTACATAAGCAGTCCCAGAATTTTGGGGAAGAGATGGCATGATTATTTCAGTCAAAATTTCAGATGGATGCAAGTCAGTTTCGTACGCATCCACAAAGAATTTTTTTGCTGAGAGGTTCCTAGAGCGAATTCCACCTTTTATTAGAAATCTTGCATCTAATGCAGATAAGACGGCTGGCAAATCAGCTGCAGGATCCGCGTGCGCTGCAGATCCTCCAATAGAGCCGCGATTTCTTATTTGGGTATCTCCAACCAGTGACGCTGCTTCAGCCAAAAGGGGTAATTTTTTCAGGACTATTTTAGATTCGATTAAATCTCTGTAAGTTGTACCTGCTCCAATAGCAACACCATCGGACATATTCTTTATATATCGAATTTCTTTTAATTTTCCGATATCTATCAAATGATCAGGTTGGATAAGTCGAAGTTTCATAGCAGGCACTAAGCTCATTCCGCCAGAAACAACTCGACCATCACCGTCGAATTGCCTCATTAGTGAAAGGGCATCAGTTAATGATTTTGGCTGATGGTATGTAAATTGAGAAGGGATCATAATTAAACGCCTCGTTGCTTAGATGCTGCAAGAGCAGATTCAACTATGTTTTGGTATCCCGTGCACCTGCACATGTTGCCAGCAAGTGCCGTGCGTACTTGCGTCTCTGTTGGGTTCGGATTTTGGCTTAAATAGTCATGCAGTGTCATGATCATACCTGGCGTACAAAATCCACATTGCAACCCGTGTTGCTCGTGAAAAGCTTGCTGAATTGGGTGCATCTCTCCGCCTTTTGCAAGCCCTTCAATTGTAATGACTTTCGCACCGTTCGCTTGAAGAGCAAAAATTGCACAGGACTTAACAGCCTGTCCGTCTAATAAAACTGTACATGCCCCACACTGGCTAGTATCACAACCAATGTGCGTGCCAGTCAGACGTAGTTTTTCACGCAGAAGATCTACCAATAATTCTCGGTCTTCTACCTGAGCTTTACGTCGGATTCCATTAACTTGCAGTGAAACTTGTTTCATATTAATCGAAAGTAATTACTCCTCGTCCAATAACACCTTTGTCTAGTTCAATATAGGCTTCATTTATTTGATCTAGTTTGTAATGTCTAGTGATTAATCCGTCTACGTCAATTTGCCCTCGCTTGTAAAGGTCAACCATCTCGTAGAAATCGATTGCAGGTCTAGATGTACCATAGTAGGAACCTTTTAAAGTTTTTTCCTGGCGAACCAATGCTACAGGATCAATACTAGGAAAATCGTCTATAGCAGCCAAGCCGACGATTATTGCAGTTCCACCTTTATTCACTGAGTCATATGCCAATGTAAAAGTTTCAGAGGAACCAAATGCTTCAAAAGCGTAATCTACACCTCCTTCAGATAGTTCCTTAATGCTTTTTAATGCATCACTATCGCGAGCATTAACGGTATCAGTTGCTCCGAATTTGGTAGCAAATTCCAATGCCGCGTCATTGATGTCGACTGCAATTATCTTGCCTGCACCAGCTAAACGAGCCCCTTGCACAATGTTCAAACCCACTCCACCACAGCCGATAATAGCAACGGTGCTTCCAGGCTTTACTTGGGCGTTGTAAAGAACTGAACCAACTCCAGTAGTAACGCTGCACCCGATTAATGCTGCTTGTGGCAATGGAAATTCAGGGTCTATTTTTATACAACCTGTTTCTGGCACTACTGCCTCCTCTGCGAAGCAGGCAACCTTACCCATATGCGCGAGATCTTGCCCATTAGCATGTAATCGCCTAGTACCGTCAAACATATTTGGCCCAGTTGCCATATGCGTATCACAAATATTAGATCGTCCAGTTAAGCAGGACTTACATTGCCCGCAAAATGGAGCGAAAGCCAATATCACATGATCTCCAGGAGCAACTCTTGTAACACCCTCCCCTATTTCGAGAACTACTGCGGAACCTTCGTGCCCTAGCACCGCAGGTTTAGGAATAATCGCTTCACCTTTCATAAAATGAAGATCGCTTCTGCATACTCCTGCAGCCGCAATACGAACTCTGACTTCGTTTGCCTTCGGTGGATCCAGCTCTACGTCCTGGATTATTAAAGGTGAATTAGCCTCGACCAATATTGCAGCTTTCATTGTTACTCCTAAATTTACCTAATTTAAATTTCCATGCTTCATTATTTAGCCTTCACCTGAGTGAGTCTGCTGGCTCAAACGATTGTAAGTTACAGGGCTCGTTACAAGCAGTCCAGCATCAACCGGTAAAACTATACCCGTAACCCAACGAGACTCATCGCTAGCTAAAAATAAAGCAGCCCATGCAACATCCCACGCAGTTCCTTCGCTTCCCAAAGGCGCTGCATTTTTGCGAATTTGACGTAAATCATCATCCATCCTTGGTGCAACCATAGGGGTGTATACCAAACCTGGGGCTATACAATTGACTCGAATTCCGTCTGGACCATGGTCCCCTGCCATAGATTGGGTTAACCCTATCACTGCAGCCTTAGATGTCGTATATGGAGTGCTACTGTTTGCCCGTAATCCTGCAATAGAAGAAATATTAATTATTGATCCCGAGCCTGAGTTTTTCATATGTGGTATGGCATATTTTGAAGCGAGAACAATACTTTTTACATTCACTGCCATTATGTGATCCCATTGCTCTTCTGTTACTTCCAAAACATCAGCTCTCGTTGAAATCCCGACATTATTATGCAATATGTCAATTGCCCCGAACTGAGAAATCGCGGTAGCGGCCATTCGTTCACAATCTTCAGCTCTAGTAACATCTGCGGCAATTGCATAAGCAACCCCGCCTTCATTTTCTATAACTGCCTGGGTTTGCTGAGCTCGTTCTAAGTCCATATCTACTAATAGAACTTTTGCTCCCTCTCTTGCAAATATAATTGCTGCAGCTTTGCCGTTACCAACGCCATCACCACTAGAGCCTGCCCCGGTTACCACAGCAATTTTGCCCTTTAATCTATCAACCATTCATATCTCCCATTTCATCAGGATTTACCAGTGAAGAAATTGCAGAATTACCAACTATTAATTCAGACATTTCTGTCACAGGGCCTGAAAAAATCTTGCCTTCAATAGCTGATTCAATATTCGCATACCAAGAGTCTTCGAGCCTAACCAATCTGATTGTTAAGTGCCCATCCTTGACAAGGATTTCATCAGTAGGTGCAGGAATATTTCTTCGCCATTTAGGCTCCATATTCAAAAGGCATTGGAACCTGATGGGATAATTGAATATCCCTCCCCGTAAGTGAAGATTCCATTATTGCAGTGATTAATTCTAATGTAGCCATTCCCCATTGCCCGTCATGATACACAGGTGCATCATTTCGGACCGCGTTAAACAATTCCATAAGGTCTTCTCTGCCCGCCTGGTATTTTGTGATGGATAAAGGCCTATCTTCTACGCCACCATCTTTATAAACATACAAACCATGGCGGGATTGACGTAAGTCGCCTCGCTCACATGTAGCCACAAGGATCCCTAAATTTGCAGGCTTCCAAGGTGGAATTTCTGAAGGCGTTTCTCGCCAAAATCTACGCTCATGATCCGAGCCAATTCGTAAGTCATGCTTAGCTGCAAATTCGTCTCTACTTCCGGACTTCAATTGCTCCCTAATCTCGACGCGTTCATCGTGCGTATAGCCAAGAATCAAACCTTTGCCAAGCTCATCACTCCATGGGGTTAAATCTGAAGTCATGGAATAGCCATATCCATTATTTGTAACGTTAGCGGTGACACCATCCTCAAATTCCATGAATGCCGAATAGTAACCAACGCCGTTACGTTCAGGCCACCATCTGCCAGTAGTGCCTCGGATAGTTTTGACCATACCTCCACCAAGTAGTCTTAAACTATCCAATTGATGTGGTCCTTGTCTGTACAAAACGCCTCCGCCAAGGCTTTCGTCTAATTCATCAGGCTCTCTGGCTTGAAGCATCCAATCTGTAAAGGCCCAATTGTTTAGAGCCTTTAATGGGCCAAGTTCGCCCGATAAAATAATCTTTCTCATTTCCATTACAGGGGGGCTAAAGCCCAAGGTATGACCGCACAATAGCTTTACATTATTTGCTAATGCAGCCTCCACCATTGCTTCAGCTTCATGCATATTCAGAGCCATGGGTTTCTCTGACACTACATGCTTGCCTGAATTCGCAACCATTACAGTATGCGGACAATGCAGCGCATTTGGCGTGGCGACCCAAACCGCTTCAATCTCAGGGTCATTACATAGTTCTTCAGCGCTGCCAAACACGTGAGCTTCTGGGAATCGGTTCTGAAACGCCTCTCTTACTAACGGATTAGTGTCCGCTGCAGCCATCAGGTCAATTTCTGGCATCTCTTCCATGTTTGGCATTATTTGTGTTGCACCCACACCTACACCAATAATGCCCATTTTCAATGGCTTTATATTTTGATTTGCCATACGATTCCTTTTAACGAATTTTTAACCGATAGATCCTAGAATATCTTGTCGATCCATCTCTTCTTCCCGGTAGAGGCCCATTGCCTCGACTACAGGCAAATCGCTCATCGAAAATAGAACAGCATCCTCGTTGGATTCAGTTCCATGTTCATGTGTAACCCAAGCAGGCAATACGAATGTATCGCCTTTAGACCAATCTAATCGCCTACCATCAACTATTGAGAAACCCGAGCCTCTAGCAGCATGATAGACAACGCTAGAAGTATGCCGATGTGCATCAGTATGAGAATTTGGTGCCAGCCGTTGAAGTTTTAGAGCCAGAGTTGGCATGCTATGGCCACCCGTAACTGGATTTGAGTATTCCATTATTACACCATCAAATCGATCTTCTTCTCCGAATCCCAATAATGCACCATATGCATCATTCCATTTGTAGGTTATAGGGAGCGTCCCACCAACAACGTCTTTTAAATTGGCACGCATCAAGCCGTTACCAATAGCTGCATTGGTATAGCCATTGGGTTTGGTGACAGGTTGCACATCTTCAGGGTATGGCTCTTGAAACATTCCATCGAAATAACCAACCATAGGGGCATCTAAGCAATCAAGCCAAATGACAGGTTTTTCTTGAGGATTATTGTGGTCATGCCAGACCCAGCTTGGAGTTAATGTTAAATCACCTTCTTCCATTCGGAATCGTTCTCCATCTTGCACAGTAAAAGCGCCTTCGCCTTCAATGACAAAACGAATTGCCGCTGCACTATGCCTATGCGCTTCAGCAATCTCACCTGGCCAAACGATTTGGATGGCAGCTGACATAGTTTTAGTAGCTCCTGCTTGAGGGTTATTTAAACCAGGATTACGCATTGTTAGCGCACGTCGGAACCCATGCCCCTTCAAGCTTTCAAGTTCTCCCGCTTGATAAGCTAAATCACGCATTTCAGTCCATCTCCAAACATAAGGTTCCAGTTTGGGTCGCTCGGGGGGGTATGCATGCATTACCCATAATGGATTTATATTGGCATCATCCAGTTTCTGGTGATAGGCCTTTTCATTTTCGGGCATAATCCAGGACATAATAGCCTCCTAGTAACGAGCTTCAGCACGAGCAGATAATTCTCCAACATCACTAATATTGATAGTGACAAGGTCCCCTGGTGCAATAGGTCCTACACCTTCAGGTGTTCCAGTAAATACAAGATCCCCTGGTTCCATTTTTGCAACCCAGGACATATTTGCTATCTGGTTTTTGCAATCAACAATCATGTCTTTAGTAAAAGCATGCTGGCGCAATTCTTCATTGATCCAAAGATTTATTTCCAAGTCTTGAGGATCAGGGATTTCATCAGCCGTGATAATGTAAGAACCAATTGGAGCAAAAGAATCAAACGATTTACGCTTACTTCGATCTTCCGGTCCTCGTACAGTTATATCCAATCCGCATGTATAGCCAAAAACATGACTGAGGGCTTGTTCGGCAGGTATCATGCTGCCAGCTTTGCCAATGATCATCACTAATTCTGACTCATGATGTATAACTCTATCGGAATACGGCAACAGTATAGGATCATTAGGACCCGATACTGAACTAGAAGCCTTTAAGAACATTCCTTGCTCGGAAGATATTTGCGGCGCGGAACCAGACCATGGGCTCGCCTGCATTTCATCAGAATGAGCTTTGTAATTCGATGGCTGGGCGTAAACTTTCCTTGGTGCAGGTACTGGTGCAATCAAATTTACTGTATCAAGCCCTACAGGGTCTTTAGTCTCAATATAATCTTTGATTTTTGGCAAGAGAGAATCCCATCGCTCTATCAAGGAAAGCATTCGGAATGAGCGAAGTTCATCAGGCAAATCAGGAAGTAGGTCTGTAATTTCTATAACGCTATTATCGCTAGTCAAAACACCTATTTGATAATCATTGAAGCTAATTAATTTCATTTGTACTCCTTCTATTTGGGACAGTATCACCGCTACACGTAAGGGTCAAACCTAGTGAAGAGGGGAAAATGATGAAGGGACCATATGCCTTACTAGCTGCTGTACAGGACGTTCATCTGTGTGAGGTGGCCATATACCTTGAGTGTAAATTTTTCGAAGTTCATCGCGATGATCCCAGTCTCTGTATGGCCATAATTGGTAAAAGCGATTGAGTTGCCCTAGTTCGCTTGCAAAAAAACAACCTGGTGAGATTTCCAGTCTCTTAGGAGCCTGTTCGGTAAATTGCTTCATCACCGAGCTGATTGCTCCAGAAGGATAGGTATACATTCGGAGTTCATACAAATTCCCCCACTCTCTAGGTCCATCAAGTGGGTCGTTAATTGGTGACGGGGCAAGGATATCGCTCTCCATTGAGACAGCAAATTCAGTAATATCTGGTGGCCATATACCATCCGCAATTACTTTTGCACGTGTATCCGATCTATGCTGCAATGATTCGTAGCCCCACAAATGTACAATTTGGTTCAAGGGTCCGATATCTGTATGCCAAAAACCAATTAAAGGTGAGACTTTTACCCTAGCCTCGATTTTTTCTGCAAATCTACGTTCAACTTCAGGTACTGAATTTGCAGTCAAGTTATACGTACGCAATTCGTAAATCAAAACAATTACCTCGCTTTAGTAATGTGCGCAGTCTAACCTTAATTTGATTTTCTAGAAACTTGCCTTTCAAAAGTTTCAGGAGCCATCATCGCAAAGATTAAAGTGCAGAGAACTATCGCGCCGCATATTAAGAAAAATGTGGTTTGTAATTCAAAGTATGTTGCAAGCAATCCGGCACTCAACGGTCCGATTACTTGCCCAAAACTAAGCATGAAATGGTACGCCCCTATAAAAGCGCCTCTATGATCAACGGGAGCCAGATCCATAGCATATGTCAAAATAGTATTCGAATTGGTACCTTCCGCAACTGCAAACGCCGTAACTGCAAAGAATGCCGTTACCAAGCCTGCAACCGTCCCTAACAAGAAAGTAGCTAGGATCGTTGCAAGTAGACCGGCAATAATAAGTTTTTTGCGACCGTACCTATCAAGCAATACACCTATAGGCATAGTCAGAATTAAGGTTATAAGGCCTGCCACTCCAACTAAATTACCGATGGCTGTAGGATCAAGTCCTCCTGCATTTTGAGCATGAATAGGGAAATATGTTCTGAAAACACCAGGCCCGAGACCTACGGTACCGAATGCAAAAGTAGCTGCAACTAATCCCGCAAATGGACGATTTGCAAACATACTTAAGGAGCTAAGCCCTTTCCTTGCAGCAATATGTTCGTTCAAGACAGGTGCTTCACTCTTAATAGGCTTTGTTTCCGGAATCATTGTCAGCGTGACCAGCAAAACAACTAAGCGAGTGAGTGCAATGAAAATAAAAACCCACCGAAGATCAAATAAGCCTGCAATAATACCCCCAACCACTGGCCCAGCTAATAACCCAACCCGTTGCGCCGTATTCCTTAAGGCAACTCCTCTTCCGCGGTTACCGGCGTTCGTTACATCTGCTACCAATACACCGGACGAAACTACCCAGAAGGCTATAGCTAGTCCGGCAAAAACTTCTAGCACCGCGTATTGAAAAAAATTTGTTGAGAAAGCCTGTAAAACTAATACAGTTCCATGGCCGATTGCACCAATCATTATTAATGGTTTTCTACCCCATCTGTCGGAAAGATAGCCAGTTATAGGTCCAGATATCATTCTTGGACCAGCGCTCAATGAGGAGATCAAACCGACGAAAAATAACGATACTCCAAAGGAAAGTGTAAAAAGAGGCCTAGCTACCCATAGAGCACCAGTTCCAAAACCCCAGCTAAAAAAAATAATGACTATTGGAAGTGCAAGGCCTGATAGATTACCTTCAGTCTCAAATTTTGATTTTTTAAAAATCAAATTGCTTCCACTGCTTCCAATGACTTAATTTCAGCAACAGAATAGCCACAAATATTCTTCAAAATCTCTTGGGTGTGCTGGCCCAAAAGCGGTGGCGGGGAAAAATTTTCATCTTGGCCAGTTTTTATAGGATTCCCGGAAGTCTTTATACTACCTATCGTCGGGTGTTCAATCTCTACTAGCATGTTACGGTGCAAAACCTGTGGGTCAGAAAAGACATCACTCAAATCATTAATGGGAGCTCCAGGGATATCCCAGTCAACAAATAATGATTTCCATTCTTCTTGATTTTTTGTTTTTATCGCACCATCTAATATTTCTTCCAAGTCTTTTCGGTTTTCCATTCTTCCTGTGGCTGTTGTAAAGCGAGCATCATTAGATAAATCTGAATAACCAGGGACAGTTGCAGATACCATTTCTGCAGTTTTGAACCAAAACGGCTCAGTTGAGCAATGAATCTGAACCCATTTATTATCTTTAGTCTTAAACGATTTGGCAGGAATATTGCTAGGGTGACCAGAACCAATTGGTTCTGGTACTACTCCAGAAGCCAAATAGAACGCTCCTAAATGAGCTTGAAATGACACCTGCATATCCAGCATGCTGATATCAACACGCTTGCCTTTGCCAGTCCTCGCTCTTTCATGAAGAGCAGCAAGCACACCAAATGCAAGTCCCCATCCGCCACCAACATCTCCCATGGGAAATCCCATGTAGACTGGATCCTCATTTTTTCTACCGGTTACGCTCATTGCACCGCCCATAGCTTGAACAACACCGTCAAATGCGGGTCTTTGGGAATAAGGCCCGTCTTGGCCAAACCCAGAAAGCGAGGCAGAAATAATTGCTGGATTAATTTGATTTAATATCTCAAAGTTAATTTTGAGCCGTTCTAATACTCCTGGCCTAAAATTATCTAGTACCACATCAGCATGTTTTGTCAGTTCATAAAAAACAGATAAGCCTTCTTCAACCCGCAAGTTTAAAGTCATACTTTTTTTATTTCTATTAAAGCCTAAAAAATATGCACTCTCGCCTTCTAAAAAATATGGGCCTAATTTACGAGAGGAGTCTCCTGAACCTGGCTGTTCAATTTTTATGACTTCTGCGCCTAAATCGCCAAGCAAGCGACCTGCTAAGGGTCCCCCGAGGACATTTGTTAGCTCCAAAACCCTAATATCGCTTAATGGCATACTCATAATTGAGACTCGTAAATAAAATCACCAGATGGATAATTTTTTAAGATATTCCTAGCAATTACTTGCCTTTGTATTTCGTTAGTACCTTCACCTATTATCATAAGCGGAGCGTCTCTGAAATAACGCTCAACAGGTAAATCTTGAATATACCCTGCCCCTCCGTGAATTCTCATTGCTTCAGTAGCAACATTAAGGCAGGTTTCACTTGCAAAAAGCTTCGCCATCCCAGCTTCAAGGTCCGCCCTGACACCTTCATCTTTTTTCTTGGCAGCATCCATAACTAAAAGATGAGCTGCTTTCACCTGTGTCGCCATTTCAGCAAGCTTCTGCTGAATGGCTTGGTGCTCAGCAATTGGCTTACCAAAAGTTTGCCGCTCTTGAGCGTATTTGACAGCTGCTTCAAGTGCTGCACGTGCAACGCCTACTGCTCTCGAGGCAACATTAATTCTTCCAAGCTCGAGGCCCGACATCACATGTGAAAAGCCATGACCTTCAAGTCCACCAAGTAAATTAGTTTGCGGAACCCTGTAATCGTCCAAAGCTATCTCTGTCGTCTCAACACCACGGTAGCCTAATTTAGGTATATCTCGTAATACACTCAAATTCTCAGATTTCTCCCCAAGTAAGATACTTATGCCTTTATGCTTAGGCTCGATATCAGTATCTGTCTTGCAAACAATGGCGTAAATTGAGCTATATCGGCCATTAGTAATGTACATTTTGCGTCCATTTAGGACATACTCATCTCCATCCAATATGGCTGTGGTCTGAATTGCCGCAACATCAGTTCCTGCCTCCGGCTCAGTTATGCATAAAGCAGCGCGCTTCTCGCCAGATGCCATTAATGGTAGGAAGTTTTGCTTTTGGTCTTCTGTACCTGACATTTGGATCATATTGGCGACAAGTAGATGCGTATTGAGTATACCTGTAAGGCTCATCCAGCCCTTGGCTAGCTCTTCAATCATTAACGAATATGACTCAACTCCAATCCCACTGCCCCCATATTTTTCAGGTATAGTTGCACCGAAAAATCCAAGTTCTTTCATTTGTTCAACTAAGTGTTCAGGGTACTTATCGGCATGCTCTAGTTCACTAGCTACCGGAATTACCTCTCGCTTTACGAACTCTCTGACAGTAGCTATTAGGCTTTTTTGGAATTCTTTATTCTCGATCATCTCAACTCCATGGGCGAGTATATCCGGTTTTAGTAATATGAGCGCACTGATGATGTTTGGACAAAATGAATAGCAGACCCAATATACGACCGCGAATATCAATTTTCTGGCCATTTCGCAAAATTTATTATGGATGGGCAATTGTCACTGCCAGCATGTTTTCTGCAGCTGCTAGCGTCCCAATGCAAGGACCTATCATGGGCGTATTTCAGAGGCCCATTCAAGATGATCTTGGATGGACTTCAACCTCGATTTCCATAGGTTTTGCAATTGGGTCAGGTATGGGTGGTATAGGATCAATATGGGTAGGAAGGATTCTAGATAACAGAGGAGCAAGAGGCGTAACTGTCATCTCAGGAGCAATAATAGTCGGTTGCATGATTGGCCTAGCTTCAATGACACAAGTCTGGCATTTTTGGGGCTTATTCGGCTTAGCAAGAGGGACAGCAGCAGCTGGTGCACAACTTGCAACTATGGTTGCACTAGCTTCATGGTTTGTGAAGAAACGTGGCCGAATTGTTGGATTGTTAGGAGTAGGGCAACGTGTCGGGCAAGTAATAATGCCTATTCCAATTCTTGCAATTATTGTAACGCTGGGTTGGCGCGAAGCCTGGCTCGCACTGGCAGGGTTTGCGTTTTTAGCAATTGTTATTCCAAGTGCAATTTACATGAGACGCCGACCAGAGGATTATGGCCTCATGCCCGACGGGCAGCACGCCGCTGAGAATCTGCCCGCTAATTCCGTATCCGAATCAGCAGGTGAAGAGCTGTGGACACTTGCTGAAGCAAAGCGTACAAAGACGCTTTGGGCACTGATTATTGGTCAGGCTGCCGTAATTTTGGCGGTAAATGCAACAAATTTACACATCACAGCAAGCTTTATTGACAACGGGCTTACGCAAAGCGCGGCTGTAACAGCGACCACAATTTACCTAGCTGTTGCAGCACTTTCAGTTTTTGGTTGGGGTCTTGTCATGGAACATGTTCATACAAGGTTATTAGCAGTAATATCTGTGGCTTTATATTTTGTTTCAATGATATTAGCGATAGCAGCTAATTCGTTTTTAATTGCAGTATTTTTCAGCTTAGCCTATGGGTCTGCACTTGGAGTATGGACCGTAGTGAGCAGAATGCTATTCGCTAATTATTTTGGCAGAAAATCTTTTGGTACGATACGTGGTTTCGCAGCACCCATAATGTCTGGTGTAAGCATGATCGGGCCAATTTTCGCTGGCCTTATAAGGGATTTCACCAATGATTATGATTTTGCATTTTGGGTGTTCTCGTTAGTTTTCGTCATTGCATTAATTGCGTTTTCCGTTGCAAAACCGGTCAGTAAAAATTCATAATAAAAGCGATGGCGCTCTTGGGCGCCATCGCTTTTATTATGAATTAATGAGTACCTACCGGGTACATTTCTGGTTTAAGTGCTGACCAATGTTGATCTGCCGGAAGAATACGATCAATAGCACGAATACCGATAAATTCTCCTTGGCTACCTCGAGGCGACCCTCCATCACCAGCAACTTTTATAGACTCCAGAAGCAATTTTCGCATTGCAATGATTGCCCGATCGCTTGTTCCTAGTCGCTCTTGAGTTCTATCAGCTATAACACCCATCGTTTCCTGTAATGCACGATCTTGAGTATTCACTCCCACTATCCCAGTGAAATTTTTCGTGCGTTGCATGTCCCGATCCAGCATCCAATCATTACCTTTATTTCGCTGAGCAATAAAGGTAGTACGATCAATGTCTACATCCCATTCATTGCCCGTACCTTCAAGGGCTTTATCCTTAGCGTTCAACGGATTGTCATCCCATGTAAATGTCCAGTTGAAGACCATTGTGGTTTCGTCATCAATGGGAACCCAGCAATGTCCAGAGCTACGGGGTTGTACTTTTTCACCACTTCTACCAACTTGCCCCGCCCGAATTTGGTGAAAAGGCAATACGTAATGATATGTACGTATGTAATTGCCCTCATCTTTTGAAAGTGGCCGGGTAGAACTGTAGGTATATCCATAGTCAGTTGTTTCAACTTCCAAATAAGGAGCAGTGGAGCGAGATCGAAGAAGGGTTTTATCCGATAGGTCGTTGTTATGAAGGAAAGAAGAATGGGAAGTATCTATCCCACCTTCAACTGCTTGAACCCAGTTACATGTCTGGACCAATTTAGTAATTCCCCGATGTGTATCAGGCACTGTAGTCCATTCAAACATTGGAGGTGTGGGTACTCGGTCTGCCGGGCCGAGGTAAGCCCATATAACATTACCACCTTCCCATGTTTTATATGCCTTCGTTTTAACTTTATGCTTAAAGTTACTTTCTACAGGCTCATTCGGCATATCAACGCATTCACCGTTTACATCAAATTTCCACCCATGGTAGACGCAGCGCAATCCTTCTTCCTCATTCCTTCCAAAATACAAACTAACGCGGCGATGAGGGCAAGCGTCAGGAAGCAACCCAATCCGGCCTTTTGAGTCGCGAAACGCTACCAGGTCTTCGCCAAGGATTCTTACTCTTACTGGATCACAATCAGCATGTGGAAGTTCGAAATCCATCATAATTGGAATCCAGTAGAGCCTCATTGTCTCTCCCATAGGGGTTCCTGGTCCAACTTTAGTGATTAAATTGTTATTTTCTGCAGAGAGCATATTTCCTCCCAAAATCTGAATAATCTACGCCATCCAAGTTAATTTGCTTGAAAGGCATTCCACCATTCTACAACCAAAGGTGTATTCCACTCAGCCATTAAAATGTCTCCATAAATAAATATCATTATGGCTTCGAAAAAAATTGCAGGCAATATTGCCCAGTACCATTTTGCTCCTGCAAAAACCATTAGGTAAAGGATGGTATAACCCGGGACTGCAACATGAAATCCAAATAGCCATATGCCTATTAACAAGCCAGCGGTACTTCCAACCAACTTAATCCAACGCTTTGCTACTACATTGTTGTCTGCATCTGCTTCTAAGAACCCTGTGTCCATAATTTGCGCATCGGGGTCCGAAATTCGAGTTCGAAAGAGGCTAACAATCCTCCAAACCCAAAAGGGAATACCGAAGGCTATAGTTATTCTTGGTAATAACCACGCCCCAGTTCCCCATTCTTGTGAATCCCAAAGCATGTATGCAAAAACCGCACCAACTACAGCAAGAAGTACGACTTCACCAAGGAATTCAACTGAAAGAAATTTTTGACTATTGGTTTTTTCTGAATCAGAGGTAGTCATTTGTACCTAATCCTCGGAGCCAGAAGCGGCTTGAGAAGCCTGTATTTTTGCTGCGTTCCGCTGTACGCGCATTCCTATAACTGCGCCAATAAGCACGACTACTAGGATCGCGATAAATTGCGGACGTTGAAACATTGTCCACCCGTAAGTATTCACGGATAGCCAAAGGTATTTTTCAACAACTTCAGCCAAAACTATCGCAATTACAATAGGCGGGCGAGGCCAGCCATAGGCCTTCATAAAGAGCCCTAAAATACCGGCAATTGCAAACAAAGCCAAATCTCCTAGGGACTGGGACGTCTGGAATACTCCAATAACGATGATCGCCATAACCAAAGGAAACAATACATTCGGGGGAATTATTGTAACTCGTGCAATCAGCGGAGCGAACCGCAGTACTATCGGTACTACGATTATGTTCGCAAGTGCGATTGTCCAGACTAACGCGATTGTAAGGTCCAAATGCTGATCTAGCATTGGAGGCCCTGGTTGAATCCCGACCAAAATTAGCATTGCCAATATTAACGCCATTTGCGGGCTTCCCGGAATAGAGAAAAATAGAGTTGGGACCAAAACCCCGCCATCAACAGAATTATTCGAAGCTTCAGGTGCAATAACTCCTCTAATATCACCGGTACCAAATGTTTCGGAAGCACCTTTTTCAGTCTGGCGTGCCTGCGCATAAGCAATCCAATGAGCTGGTACCGCACCCAATCCCGGCATCATTCCCACAAACGCTCCGATCAATGATGATCTAACAATTAACCATTTATGGCGAAGAGCAGCGCGCATGCCTTTCTTTACGTCCCCACTTGAACCAGCTAAAACTTCATCGAGTCTATCTGTAGCAATAGAAGTATTACTAACGACCAAGTTTGCTAATTCAGGAATCGCGAACAAACCTAAAAGCATGGGGACCAAAGGCAAACCTTCCCATAAATAGCCAATACCCAAGTCTGCTCTTACTTCGCCACTAATGGGAGAAAAGCCGATTAAAGCAATTGCAAGTCCAAAAGCTGCGGTAAGTAGCCCTTTCACCATTGCTCCTGTACTTAGAAGAGCAACTGTGGCGATTCCCAATAGCCCCAAAAGGAAAAATTCAGCTGACCCAAAGACTTTTAGAATTTCACGAGCCACGGGCAAAACGGCCATCAGGCATGCTGCGCCTACTAATCCACCAATAAGGGAAGATAAATATACGGCGCCTAAAGCTTCACCAGCTCTCCCTTGCCGGGCCATTGGATATCCATCAATAATTGTCGCTTGTGATCCACGTGAACCTGGAACTCCGATTAATATTGATGGGATAGGCTCCGTAGCATCATTAGCAGCAGCGTAAAAAACAGCAGCAGGCAAAGCAATGAATGGATCAAGCTGAGAAGCAAAGCTTAACAAAAGGATAAAAACAGGTACTCCGCCAGCAATCATCACTCCATTAAACAGAGCTATTGGCGTAATGATTGCAAACGCAATTAACGGGCCTGGACTGAATAATTGTTGAGCAGCACTAACAGATGCTTCCCACATTCATCCCTCCTGGATGATATAAATACGCTCGGTACAGGAAATTCCTATACCGAGCGTATTTAATATTAATTAACTACTAACTTACCAACACCGCTCATTTCAAGAACCAATTCCCTTGTTGAAGGATCTAGATCTCGTACGCGTCGAACGATATCAAGCATTTCTCCTGATTTACCATACCCATAACTATCGGTATAACCAGCGATTCCAAGTGATTCTATAAATCCGTCGTCAACCATGATCTTGTCAAATTGATCCTGCCAATATTTTCTAACATCAGCTGGTACTCCCTCTGGGAGAATGAATACTCGCGAAAGATCAGTAACAAGCAAATTAGCCTGCAAAGCCTCTAGCTGCTTCGGGTCTACCGTTAATCCGGGAAGGTCGAGGAAAGATGGCAATTTACCTGTGTATCCCAATGTCGCTAAGTAGTCTGAGGATACTGGCTTTTTCTCGTAAAACAGTGGCACTAAACGGCCTTCCTCTGCCCATTCAGGAAATAGTCGTCCCGCTGTGCTAGGTCCGCATCTGTTCGTGAAATCTAACTCGCCTCGGTCAAATGCAGCCATTATTTCAGAAGTACCACCGTATCCATAAACTAACTTGAATGGGCCACCGTTCTTTGCCATAAACTCAACGGCAGGCTCGTTACCAGGGCCGGCCGCTCCCATGAGTAGAGGCCGTCCAAGAGCGAGAACTTCTTCCCAAGACGATGCAACTTTTTTGTCTACACAAAACACGTCACCTCTAGGCGAAAAAGTAGGTGAACCGAGGATGTATATTTTTTCCAAATCAAAATCGGTAATATCCCCTACAATAGCCTGCCTCTGGAACCATCGAGAGTGGACGGGACCAGTGGTCAAGCCGTCTGGGTCAGCATCCAGCAAAGCTCTAAGCCCTCTGTACTGGCCTCCTCCAGGTAAATTCTGAACTACAAATCGTGTACTTTCAGGGAAGTATTTCTCTGCGGTGGCTGAAACCAACCGGCTGAAAACGTCATACCCTCCACCTGGGCTAGTACCTGTTATAACCCTGATAGTCTTATTGCCAAAATATGCCTCTGCATCAAATTTAGGCTCTGGGGTTGCAGTAGGCGGTACAGGCGTTGCTGTAGGAGCAGCACTTGAAGAGCCGCTACTAGAAGGAACCGGCGTCGCTGTCGGAGCGGCTGCTGGAACCGGCGTCGCGGTAGGGGCGGGCTTAGGCGTAGGAGTAGGATCTTCTCCGCCACAGGCAATGCCAAAAGCTAGCAACGCCATAGAAATCATTGCAATACTAATAAAGCGATATACTCGCATTCTTATCCTCCTTTGATGCAGGCCAAATAGGAAGGTTTTGCACCAATTCGTGTCGGGCAAACTACCTATATCGAGCTCACATGTCAAATATTTCCGTAAAAGAGATATTATTATTTGGAATTTAGCATATTTTGCTAAATAAGAGGAGGTTTTACTATGGCGACTCTAACAATTGATGCGGACGGCCATGTTCGCGACACAGACGAAGGCATCAGGCCCTTCCTGGAAGCTCCATATAATGAGCGTCCTCGTTTAAGCGCAGGTGCGCCAAGAGATGGGTTCGATAATACACTTGGCAACCGTGCTGGTACTCGTGTAGTTGATACAGCTGTTTGGGTTGATGCTCTTGAGCGAGGAGGGCTGGATTTTTCAGTTCTCTACCCTACCGGGAGCTTGGGAGCCGGCTGGATCCGAGAGTCTGATTTTGCTGAGGCGCGCGCATCAGCCTATAACAATTGGCTTCATCACACATACATGCAAACTGATTCACGATTCAAAGGTGTCGCGATGCTCCCAATTCAAAACCCTGTTAGTGCGGCCAAAGAGCTTGAAAGGTGCGTTACCAAACTGGGTATGGTAGGAGGAATGCTACCTGAAGGTCCATATCTTTATGGGGATAAAAAATTCGACGTTATTTTTGAGACAGCCCAATCACTCGACGTCCCTCTTGCAGTGCATGCAGGAGGGAGACTTACTGGAAGTTACGATGAATTTCTTTTCGAAAACCTCGCTCAAGTCCATTCGCTCGGGCACGCTTTTTTCCAAATGAAACAATTTGTAAGCATCGTTCTATCTGGTATCCCAGAAAAATTCCCTAACCTAAAACTTGCTTTCCTTGAAGCAGGATGCGGATGGGTCTCATATATGTTAGACCGAATGGATGAGCGATTTCATATACGTGGGCATGTAGATGCTCCATTGTTATCAAAAAAACCAAGCGATTATTTAAAATCCCGCAATATATTTATTTCTTGTGAAGCGGAAGAACGTTTGCTTCCCGCTACATTAGATATTATTGGCGAAGACATAGTAGTGTTTGCTTCTGATTTCCCGCACTGGGATACTGAGTTTCCTGCAAACCTAGAACATTTGCGGAACCGTCAAGATCTCAGTGATTCACAAAAAGAAAAAATTCTTGGATTGAATGCTAAGCGACTCTACGGTTTTGAATAGAGGAATATCATGTATGACTTATCTGGAAAAGTGGCATTAGTTACTGGAGCGGGAGGTGAGCACGGCTTTGGGCGTGCAATTGCCAATCGGTTAGCTAAAGAAGGAGCGGATGTTGCAGTGAATGATGTTTCAATCAATCCCTATTCAACAAAAGCGAATTCATGGTCAGGCCTAGAAGATGTTGTTACTGAAATCAAGGCAAAAGGCAAAAATAGTATTGCGCTTGTCGGTGATGTATCAGACAGCGCTCAGGTAGATGAAATGGTTCAGGAAACAATTGATCATTTCGGAAAAATCGACATCTTAATAAACAATGCAGGATCACGGCCTGGGCCTGATCGGGTGCTTCTTGTAGACCTTACAGAGGAAGCATTCGACGAAGTTCAACGTATCAATGTTAAGGGAACGTTCCTTTGCACAAGAGCAGTTGCCCGGCATATGGTGCAAAGGCAAGGGCCAGGGAAAATAGTTAATATTTCATCGACTGCGGGAAAAAGAGGGCTTCCAAGATACGCCGCATACACCGCTTCAAAATTCGCTTTAGTCGGGTTTACTCAATCGGTTGCCCATGAGCTAGGTGAGTACAAGATAAATGTAAATGCCATCTGCCCTGGGCTTGCAGAAACCGAAAGAGTGATTCACATAGCGAATGCAGTTAAGCCTGAAGGTACTGATACTGATTTGCATCTGAGGAAAATGATAGAACAGAGAGCCACCGTGAATCCGTTAGGAAGGATCACAGAAACGGAAGATATAGCCAAAATGGCAGCGTTCCTCTGTTCTGAGGAAGCAAACTATCTCACTGGACTAGCGCTGTCAGTATCGGGCGGAGATGTTATGTATTAGAAGCGCAGGGGGCAATATTGGTCAGGCCCCCCGAGCTCCTTAGTGACAAATCGTCGAGTTATCCCATCTGAGCGATGGTTTTACCAATAATGTTAAGTCCAGTGTTGCAAACACCGCACGTACCTTTAATGATTGGCTTACCATTTTTTGTCTGCTCGTCACGAGGACCGGACATATCACGCTTATCCCTACATTTAACACAGTATGCTTGCATGGTGCCTCCTTAGGGGCTATCTCACCCCAACTGCGCTCCCAATAATACGTGCAATAACTCTTTCTGCAACTCTTTTTATAGCGCTTTTTTATCGATTTTTTGTCAATTTCAATAGATTCATTGATTCCAGAGGTGATTTTTCATGGCCGTTATCAATTAGTGGGGCCAAAAAACTGGACAAATTACGTATTTTCAGTCATGGTGAGTAATAGACCCTTCGCACTCGTAATTGAGCAAGATTTTATTAGGAAGTTATTATGGCTGAAATAATCGACGCAGATACCCATATAATTGAACACCCAGGTGTTTGGGAATACTTTTCCGAAAAAAATTACCACCGCAGGCCGCAGCTTGCGTCGGTTGAGGCAACTGAAGCGGGGGGAAATAGGGATTTCGTGTGGCTAATCAATGGTAATGCTGTGCCAAAAAAACACGGAAAAGGAAGCTATGCAGTAGCCGTTGGTGGTTCTGATTCTGAAAACAATCGTACGGACATCAGAAATGAAGTTCGTTACATTACAGATCCTAAAGCGCGTGTTGAAGATATGGATAAAAGAGGTGTAGATAAAGAAATTGTTTTCCCTACTGTTTTACTAGCCTACATCACTGATGATGTTGAACTAGAAATTGAAATTTGCAAAAGCTACAACACTTATATGGCAAATGCATGGCGCGAAGCAGGTGATCGCATGCGTTGGGTTGTAGTGCCACCGTTGCGCAATATCGAAGAATCAATCAAGCAAATTGAATATGCTCATGACAATGGGGCGGTCAGCGTTTTCTTTAGAGGTGTAGAGGGTGATCGTTCCCTTGCAGAGTCTTATTTCGCTCCCGTATATGAGACGGCAAATCGATTAAACATGGCCATCAGCATTCATACCGGAGGAGGATCACCAGGAATGCTCCAAGTATTCGATAGGTCATTTTCTCATAATCTCCCGCACGTTCGGTCTTTACCATTATTCGCATTCCGCGACTTAGTGGCTCATAAAATCCCTGAAAAATATCCAAATCTTCGATTTGGCTTTATTGAAGCATCTGCTTCTTGGGTACCCTATGTAATACACCACATGAAACGTTCAGTAAGAGGAGCAACATTAGGAGCTAATCCAGATGCAGCGTTGGAATACGGTCCACAATTGTTTAAGGATTACCGCCTCTATATCGCCTCTGAGACTGACGAAGATATTCCTTACTTACTAAATTACATTGGTGAGGACAATATAATCATGGGCTCCGACTATGGGCATCAGGATCAATCCAAAGACAATGGAATGGTAGCCGTCATGCGCAATCGAAACGACATTGAACCGCATGTCATTGAGAAAATATTAACCAGCAACCCTGCAAAATATTACGGTATATAAATTACCCGTGCCTCATAGTTTCAAAAGTCTGCGAGCATTCAACTCGTAAATTTTTTCTTTATCTTCAATTGAGGCAGTTATTCCGTCCATCACACTGAGCGTGGATCTTATATATCCGGAACCTTTTTCGGGGTCAAATGGCGCATCTGAAGCAAAAAGGACATGATCTGCACCAAAAAATGCGAGCCCACATTCAGTCGCTGGAATAGAACCAAAGGTTGCGGTATCGGCATAGAACATCCGGAAATAATCATAAGGACGTTTTTCTAATCGAGCTAAAGTACCAGCCTCATGAGGGTCATCGCTACGCCTTCCAAGCTGGTCCAGCCCAGGGCCTACACGGCCTTCGAAAAACGGAACCATTCCGCCCAAGTGATGAGTAATTATTTTGATATCAGGGTGCTTATCAAACAATCCAGACATCACTATTCGACCCATAGCAACGCTTGTCTCATATGGCCATCCAAAAGCCCACCACATGTCATACCATGATCGGTCTTCATCTACATAATCAGCAAATTGAGCAGAACGAGTAGGATGCAGCCATATCGGAAGATCGTATGCAGCCATTTTTTCAAATATTGGCATAAGCTCCGGGTCATCTAATGCACGGCCATTTACATTAGTAAAAATTTGAATCCCACGGGCACCCATTTTCCCTACCGCTCTGTCAATTTCATCCAAAGATGCTTGGACATTATTCATTGGTAATGCCGCCACATAGCCAGGGAATCGATCAGGGTACTTATTAGCAACCTCTGCCATACCGTCATTTGCAATCTGAGCCAATTCCGGGCTGTCTTCCGGACCAGCTACAACTTCAATTGGAGGCAAATTAAGCGAAAAAACCTGCTTGTAATCCTCCCCAAATTGATCAATCTTCTCAAACCTTGCATCAACGTCATACAACATAGGAATTGCGGAGACGCGTTTCATCATGTACGCCCCTCCTTCACTCATGCTCGTAATCTTGTCGAAGTATGGCTTTGGAAGTATGTGATTGAAAATATCAATTTTTTGCATTTTGTCCTCTAATCTGTAATCTCATTCAAGTCGTACGTTATTAGCAAAATTGTATCCTGAGGAAATATCACTCTCAAAATCCCATATAACTCTTTCGCTAGGTTCAGTAGAAAAAGCATTTTCTAAATAATCAAGAATTTCTTTCCAAGCATATTCTGTTGGCTCAGGCCTATATCGCCCAGGCATTGTGTCATTAAACCAACCATGAGGGGCATCTTTGTAGATTCTAAATCTGTAGCTTTTATAATGCGCTTCAAGTGTATCCCTCATTTTCCTGATTGCATCGACTGAAATGATATGGTCTGCCTCTCCAAATAAACCCAAGACGCTGCAATTAATTTTTCTAATGAATTCATGAATGGATACGGGATGTTCTTCGGTTGGCGACCATTCTATTTCCTCCGGCCCTCCGTATAAAGCCACCACCGCTCGAGTATCAGGGCGATTTGCTGCGTATAGCATAGGCTGCCGTCCAGTTTGGCAAACCCCAATAATACCAATTCGTTGAGGGTCAGCATAATTGGTAGATGAGAGAAACTCTATAACTTCATCTATGTCTTCTAACGCCTCATTATCTCTGATGACTACTCTTGCAGAGCCTTCGGACAGGGCTTGCTTATCTCCCTCAAAACGGTGGAATAAATCGGGGCACACACCAACATAACCCGCGTTAGCAAGCTTCACTGCCATCTCTTTAGGGTGCTGTACTACACCATACCGCTCATGCAACCACATGACTGCAGGGATAGTAGCCTTGCTAATTGCGCTAGGTTTTGCCACCCATATCGTCTGGCCACTTGGTAGTACGTGGGAATCAATCATTGCTTTCTACACATTTCAATGCATTACTCTGAGTATTCAAGATTAATAATACCTTGCAACAAAATCTGCCAGTCGGTCAATTTGCTCCAAATCACCAATGCCGGGCTCTAAAACAAGCTCATCGCAACCAATTTCCTCATAAGCCCTGAATGCTTCGATTAAAGACTTATCATCTGAAGGTACTAAGACATCCATACGTCGCGCAGCCTCGCCACGAAATGAATAGTACGAGCGGATGGAATCAGCTGTTCGATCGGCTGCATATTTTCCCCAGGCACAAGTTAATCCTGCTACCAGTCGCGGACGGCCAGGCTTTTCGGCCTCTTTCCAAGCATCTTCTACAATAGCAAAGTATTCTGAAACTTCCTTTGCTTGATTCGACGGAGAACTGCCAGCACTTCCGGCAACATAACCGTCACCTAGTCGACCTGAGCGTCTAAGTGCTGCTTCAGAGCGACCTCCAATTAATAATTCTGGACCGCTTTTTCGTGAGTAAGTTGGACCTATTGGTCCTACTCCTTCACGAAAAGATTCTCCATTCCAAATTTTTTTCATTTCCTCAATCTGCTGCTCCATAAGGCGCCCGCGATTTTTCATCTCTGCACCACTGGCTGCAAAATCATCAGGACGAGAACCCACACCTATCCCAAGAACAAATCTACCTCCCGAAATTGAGTCAATACTCGAAACCTGTTTGGCCATTATTGCTGCGCTTCTTAAAGGAGCAACAAGAACTGTAGGCATAAGGCGAACCCTAGAGGTAACTGCTGCTGCTGCTGCCATTACTGTTAAAACATCATGATTTCCGTAAACTAGCCGATCAATTTGGGCAAGTGAAGAAAATGGCCCTTCATCTGCGCGGATGGCCCAATCGACAACAATATCCCCTTTATTTGCAGGTATTAATTTAGGAAGCGCTATCCCTATTTCCATGTATCCCTCCGAGTCATTTCCAAGATAGCTTGTAAATTACAAACCCGCTGTGCATGACCATATTTTAATTTTTTATTGCCCAACTAACTTTCGCCTGGCTTCAGCATCCTCACCGCCTTCAACGCCTCTTTGGTTCAATATTGGGCTATATTTACTAGCCATACCTTGGCGCTGATACACACTTCCCCCAGTCCCAGTTCCACCTACATCATTAGGGTTAATTTTTGCAGCCAATTCTCTTGGATACTCCGTAATCATTCCATGATAAGTATTTTCTTCTTCAGTCCTAAAAGTGTTGATCGGATCACCACCGTCTTCAACTATTTTGATATTGTCTTCAAGCATTTGCCTGAACATGATGATCCCTTTGTCTGATCGTCCTAGGTGTTCACCTGTTCTATCCGCAATTGCTCCTTGGGTAACCCACGCTGCCAAATCTTGAGCAGAATTAGAGTCCAATAAAACGTATTGGGGCTGTGAGTTCTCATCTAGCTCAATGACCGGTGGTTGAAAGAAAGGTATGTCTTCAAATTTTTGTTCAGGAGTACTAGATTCTTTTTGGTGGCACATAACCCACCAATGCGCCGTATGTGTATCGTCGATAGGAACTCTGATTTGGACTGCAGGTCCAGTCATACCCCATTTCTCACGATCAAACCCATCACCGCCTTGGCGCAAATAATACGGGAAAATTATTGGGTGCCCTTCTCTCCATGAAGTGTCTTCTTCGGAGCCACCTTGCATAACGCGCCGTTTATATATGCCATATTCAAATTCAGTGAAAGCTATTTTTTCATGATTGCGAATAGTTCGTTGTTTATCAGTCTCGCTTCTGACTTCAGAGATAAAATTTGACCAGTAGCCATGAAGCCACTCGAGGTGCACGGGATCCAGTGAATTCTCCTGGCATTGCAACCAGTTACACGCAAGCTCCGCATATCCAATATCGCGAATGACATCCTCAATGGCGAAGACGTCCCAATTGGGAACTAATGGAGCAGGCTGTGGTCCAAGGTATGCAAATACCAAGCCTGCTTTTACTTCTACCGGGTATGCCTTCATCTGGATTTTGTCT
>JAKUPZ010000012.1 GCA_022449765.1 Dehalococcoidia bacterium
GGGTTTGAAATCGTATATCTACCGCGTAATGAAGGGCCAGGGCCGTATAACTCTGGAGCTATAGCTGAGGCCGCCAATGTACCAAGTGCATCGGCTGTGGCCAATGCCATTCAAGATGCTATCAAGCTTCCGGTCTGCCAATTACCTGTCACGGCAGAGCGTATTTACAGTATGACTCATCAAAATAACGTTGAGGAGGAAGGAAATGAGTGAAGATCTGAATGGGAAAGTAGCCATAATAACTGGTGCAGGGTCGCCGATTGGTATGGGACGAGAAATGTCTTTCGCACTAGCTGGAGCAGGAGCAAAAGTAGCAATGATGGACATCGATTCTGCTTCTTTGGACTCTGCTGTTAATGATGTCCGTGAGATGTGCGGCGATGATAGTGCATTCTCAATTGTGGGCGATGTAACTAATTATGCTGATGCTGAGAGAATAATTAAGGCTACTATTGAACGGTTTGGCGGCCTTCATATTTTGGTTAACAACGCAGGTACTAACCAACGAAACATGGGGTTCAGCAATACAATCCTCGAGCCTTGGTGGGGGATCGATCCAGAAGCATGGGCCCGGGTGGTTAGTGTTAATTTCAACGGCCCGTTTTTCATGGCACACGCTGCTATTTCGCATTTACTTGAGCAAAAATGGGGGCGAATCATTGGTGTTACAACAAGCTTGGATACTATGCTTCGCATAAATATGGCTCCTTACGGACCTTCAAAGGCTGGGCATGAGGCTTTGGTTTCTACAATGGCAAAAGAACTTGAGGGCACTGGAGTAACAGCAAATGTGCTAGTTCCAGGAGGGCCTGTAAATACTAATTTATTACCCCCAGACACGGATTTCGATAGGAATAAATTAATACAGCCCGATGTTATGAAAGCTCCTGTGGTGTGGCTTGCCTCAGATGCTTCAAATGAAATCAATGGACAACGTTTTATTGCATACGACTGGGACGAATCACTTCCACTTCAAGAGCGGATAGCGAAGGCAGCTGCTCCTGCTGCATGGCCCCAGCTTGGTGGGCAGGCTGTGTACCCTGCCTAACTAGCGCCTGCTGGTGGTTGAGTTGCAGCTACTGAGGCTTCACTTGGCACAAATTCCTCTTCTACGAACTTCGCTTCGTACGGCAGGAGCTTGCAATCTGATGGCTCCGCAACGAGCCAGACATCGTCGCCTCGTTGCAGCCCTTGATTAGGGTGCACGAATGCGCGTATCAGCTCGCCTGCTGACTCTACGCGGCAGTCTATAGAGTCTCCAAGGAAAACCATAGTTTCTATTTTCCCTTGGATTGCATTATCTTTCGCATTTTTTGTAGCCTTCACGATGATATTTGCAGGGCGAATAGCAAGCGAAACTTTGTCATTAACATTAAGCGAATCAACCGCAGTGCAGAGGATCTCACCTTGTGGTGTGTTCACTTTTGCAACACCTCTGCTGCTACTTACTAAAGTGCCTTCGAGTAAATTTGTTGTACCGATAAACTCTGCTGTAAATCTTGAAACGGGAGTAGAGTATATTTCTTTAGGGCTACCAAGCTGAACGATTTCGCCATCACGCATCACAGCAATTTGATCTGAAAGAGTTAATGCTTCAAGCTGATCATGTGTGACAAAGATAGTCGTAATATTCAATCGTTCCGTCAAGGTTTTTAATTCAACTCGCATCTCATCACGAAGTTTTGCATCTAAATTGGATAAAGGCTCATCTAGTAACAGAGCCTTAGGCTGTCGAACAAGAGCGCGTGCTAAGGCGAGGCGTTGCTGCTGGCCTCCTGATAATTGAGGTGCAGGGCGATTCTCTAGTCCATCGAGGCGCACTAAACTGAGTGCCTCTAGGACACGCTCTCTCACTTGGGATTTAGGTAGTTTCCCTTTACCTCTCGATATAGGAAAGGCGACATTATCGAATACATTCATATGAGGCCAAATTGCGTATGACTGAAACACCATTCCTATTGGACGCTGATGAGCAGGCACATAACCGTTACCGTCGGACGAAACGACAATCATGTCGTCTATGGCAATTTCGCCTCCATCGGCTTTTTCAAGACCTGCAATACAACGCAATGTTGTTGATTTTCCGCAGCCAGAAGGTCCTAATAAAGTGAAAAATTCGCCTTCCTCTACGTTAAATGAAACTTCTCTCACCGCATTTACAGCTCCTTCATCAGTGCTATAACGCTTGACTAAATTTGATACACGTACTGCAGTTGCCATAGATTCCCCCTACCCTTGCTCTTTCGTTAGCCGTAAAGTAAGCAGCCTTGCTGTAACAACAATTGTGCTCATTATCATCATAAGAATAATACCTAGTGCTGCAGCCTCATCAGAGCGGCCATTTTCCCAGGCTGCCCACGAAATTACTGACAATATTTGACTATCTCTGGTGCTAATCAGTAATGCCATTGATAGTTCTCTGCCACTATGTATTGCTACCCAAAGCCATCCGGCTACAAGTGAAGGCACAAGTAGTCGCAAAGTTATTTGCCGAAACACCGTAAACCAACCAACCCCGCTCACTGCACCAGCCTCTTCTAGCTCCTTATGAAGTTGAAACATAGCTCCATTTGTAGTTCGTGTTCCATATGCGAGGAATCGTGATACGTGAACGAGCATTATCAGCCAAATTGTTCCATAAAGCGGGATCCAGTCTATCCAAAGTGCCATGAGCAAAAAGGCTAGCCCAAAGACAATACTAGGAGCGGTAAATGGAACGAATGCAAGTGCATCTAATATTCCGCGCCCTCTGACACTAGAGCGCACAACAACCCAAGAAACCATTGCAGACAACAGTACTGTGGCTATTGGAACTACAGCAATTAATAGCAAAGAGTTCTTGAGACCTATCCAAAACGCACTTTGCTTGAATAAACCACGGTATGCATCAAGGCTCGCGCCTTCAAATGCTGCTATTGAAGGGGGGCGGAAATACGGCTGCGTGCTTGCGTACAAAAGTATTACTGTTGGCAGCAAAACCATTAATAAGAAGTAAGCAATAATTGCAGTACCAGCCCATTTTCTCCAAGGACCAAGATCTATTCTTCGCGGCCTATAGCCCTTGCCTGTGATCGTAGCGAATCGCTGTTGGACTCGTGTCACACGATGGTAATAATAGATACCAACGACTCCTATCAAAGCTGCAACAGTACCTAGGCTCGTTGCTAAACCATAATCACGGGGTACTTGGCTTGTAGCCAGATATATTCTTGTTGCAAAGACGTGAATACCTCCAGGCATTCCTAGAATTGCCGGAATCTCGAATATCCCAATCGTTGCAGTTCCAATAAATATAGTCACTCCTAGTAATCCTGGAAGCATAACGGGCAGTGTCACTCTGCGCAGTGTGGTCAATGTATTTGCTCCCGAAGTAGCTGCCGCTTCTTCAAGAGATGGATCCATGCTTCTAAAAAGCCCAACTACCATCAAGAAAATAGTAGGGGTTAAACGTAAGCCTTCGACAAATACTAGCGTTATGAGTGAGTAAGGTGTGAATATTCCTTTGTCCCAGTCAAGCCATTGCGTGAATGGAATGTTGAATACGCCAGTTCTTGGATTGAGGAGAAAAACCCACGTCATTGCGAATAAAATTGGAGGCATGCCTGCAGTAATGATCGCCACAACGAAGGCAAAGTTCCTCATCGGCGCATTAGTACGTTCTACTACCCATGCCAAGCTGACGCCAAGGATTAGTCCAAATATTACAGAACCAATGCCAAATACTGCAGTGTTAAGCAGAAGGCTATATGTAGATTCATCGAGGAATGCTTTTCTGTAATGCTCTAAGGTAAAAGAGCCAGGCTCCATATCAGCGGGGCCTACGCTCCAAAGGCTGTAGAACAAAAGAATTGCTAAGGGCGCAATTACCAGAAAGGCTAGAATTAAACCAAGTCCCCCAAACAGTATTAAGTATTGGGGTTCAAGACTACGAATCTTTTCTGGAATTAATTTCCTTGCAACAGCGACAACAGCAGCCAATCGTGCCTCCCGGAGTATCAAGATATTATGAGGGGCTCTTTCAACGAAGAGCCCCTCATATGCCTATGCCATATTAGCTAGTAGGTATACCAAGTACTTCTCGGTATGTCTTCTGGAGACGCTTAAAGTTATCAGCCATTTCTATGCCTGTGTAACCAATCTTAAGGTCCATCTTGGACATGCGTACACCCATCAAGTCACCTGAAGCTGGGTCCATGCTTGTACCTGGCTGGACTTTGACTCGAACTGGAATTCCTTGGTTAACATTATTCAGCCAGCGAAGGAACAGTTTTCCGCCTGGAGGGTTGGGTCCCTTGGCGACAGCACCTATCAACCATTGCTCAATCGCGTTAGGTGTAACAGGAGCCATGTCTACAGGCGCTCCTTTTTGTATGGCGTTACCTATTGATGCGATATTTACATCTGGGCTGATTGGGAATTCTCCGCTTGAAACAGCGTTACCCACTGTAGTGTTTCCGTGCATGATTGCCGGTTTCTGGGCCTTTAATTTGCCTAAATACTCTACAATTTCTGCTTCGGTCCAAAGGTTAGGGAATTTGCCGTTGTACTCAGGAAGATCGGTCAAGTAGATAAATCCTTTCAACCGGTCCTCTAGAACCATTTGGCCTTTCCACTTTGGATCAAGCAAGTCCTCATAAGTTTGAGGAACTTCGTCCGCATTTATGACGTCAGTGTTGTACATAACACCGTGAGCCAGCGGAAGATATAGTGTTGCAGCTCCATCACCGTATCGAGCTAGTTTATCAACACCAATGTCGTCAAAAATATCTGTGCTGTCCGCAAAAATATTCTGATCTAATAGTCGACTGTCTCGACCGGGGTCGGCAACATCAGCAGTAATCTTACCTGCCTTGTTCTCTAGCAAGAGCCCTTCTGTTACCTCACTTGTGCTTTTAGTCGTAAGTTCGACTTTCAAGCCTGGGTACTGAGCCTCAAAAGCTTCAACTATTGGCTCTCCTTGCGCTGCTCGCGTAGGAAATACCCATGCAATTTTTCCGCTATTAGTAGCGAGAGCATCCTTGTAAAGCTGCTCTTCCAATGATAATTGCGGAGCAGCTGTTGCCGTAGCCACTGGCTTTGGCGTTGGCGTTGGGTCAGAACCGCATGCTGCCAAAATTGGTAGCGCAACGGCAATTAGGAACAATAAACCAATCTTTCTCACGACCAGCCTCCCTGGGGCGAGCCATTTATATGTATACAAAGGCTCCTGAAAGTGGCGCAAAAGTAACCTTAACTAGCAGATACGTCAAGCCTTTAGAAGTAAAGTCCTCTTAAATATGCGAAAAACAGTTCAAAATCATTTAAGATGAACGAAATATGATGGAGGCTGCTATGGGGATCATCGATGCGGATGCACATGTAATAGAAATTGATCAGACCTGGGATTATATGGACCCCTCCGAGCGTCAATACAAACCCGGCACTGCCTTCCAAACTTTAGATTCGGGTGAAGTGCTGAAATTCTGGGTTGTTGGAGGTCGAGCAATACGAACTCCATGGCCAGGAGGCGGAACTGAAGGTGAAAAGGCATTTGGAGTATTTGTCGGTAACGTTCCTCTTACTATCGAATCTAAATACATGTTAGATGTACAGGCAAGAGTTAAACATATGGATGAAATGGGAACTGATATACAAGTTCTTTACCCATCTATGTGGACCGGGCCGATAACAAAAAACCCAGCAGAAGAAGTTGCAATATGTCGAAGCTATAACAGATGGATGGCTGATATTTATGCAGAAGGCAAAGGGCGCTTTCGCTGGACAGCTGTTGTACCAGTATTGAATATAGAGGAGGCAATTAAGCAACTAAAATATTCAAAGGAAAATGGTGCCGTTGCTGTAAATCTCAGAGGCGTTGAGATAGGGAATAGGCTTATTAATGATCCATATTTTTTCCCTTTGTATGAAGCGGCAGGGGACTTGGATATGCCGATTTGCCCTCATTCGGGCACCGGTAGTTTTGAGCTTGACAGCATATTCGGGGGAAGCACATTAACTGCTTATGAACGAAATAAATTTAGTGGTCTTTCAGCTTTTCATACTTTGATGATGACTTCTTTGCCCTCAAAATTCCCAAAAACAAAATGGGGGATTATTGAGTTTAGTGCCGACTGGATCCCGTACTTACTTAATGATTTGGAACGAAGGATTGTTAGGCGAGGTGATAAAATGAGCGCTGAGCCTTTAGTTGAAAATAATATTTGGGTTACCATTCAACTCAATGATGACTTGCAGCATATTGATAAATATGTTGGGGATAATAGATTGGTTATCGGCACAGATTACGGGCATGCCGACTCAGCAACTGAGATTTATGCCTTAAAAACTTTCGAAAAAGACGATAGGCTTAACATAGCTAGTAGAGAACGTATATTGTGGGATAACCCTAAAGAACTTTATTCTATAAATTAAATGAAGGTGACAGGAGTGCTATGCCAGTAATTGACGCTGATACACATGTGGATGAAACTGAAGCTACTTGGGATTATTTGTCGCAGCAATCGCCCAAATACGTCCCCGCAACTATGGAGCCACCAGCTGAAGAAAAATCACGGTCTGGTTTGAGTGCTTCACGGAGCCGTTTTTGGCTTGTGGAAGGTCGGATACAGGTACGTGCTATTCGAGATGATATCCACCATCCTGCACGCCCACGACGCGAGCTTGAAGATCTTGAAGGCAGAATTGCAGATATGGACAAAATGGGGGTAGACATCCAAGTTCTATTCCCTACTTTTTTTATCCGCTACGTTGCCCAGAATCCTCTACCTGAAGCTGAACTTGCAAAATCCTATAACAGATGGATCGCTGAAAGATGCGCTAAGACAAATGGGAGAATGCGTTGGGCTGCTGTATTACCGTGGCTCGATGCTGATGCGGCTATTAAAGAGCTTGAATGGGCGAAAGCAAATGGGGCATGCGGCATTTTTAAACGCGGATATGACCTTAATTTGCCTGTGAGTGACTCTCATTTTCACCCAATCTACCAAGCTGCTAATGATCTTGATCTGCCTTTGTGTATTCACACCGGACATCCAGGAAGTGATTGGGACCGAGGCTTTCCAATAATAGCTTCGTTCCTCTCAGTACTTAGTGCGGGCCTGCCTGACAAATTCCCTACTCTTCGTTTTGGATTTATCGAAGCAGGCGCTTCATGGATACCGTATGCCATTTCTCAATTAGCGATGAGGGAAAGAAGCGAGCGTCATCATGAAGAAGTTTTGACGACAGAGCTCTCAAAAGATCTATTCAAAAAGAATCGGCTCTTTGTCACTGTTGACCCTGTTGATGACATAGAGCGATTGCTGGAGTTTGATACAGCAAGCAATTTGATGATTGGCACTGATTATAGCCACTCTGACGCATCTGCAAATCTTACTGCTCTTGGAGAAGTTAAGCGCTGGGAAGCGGCAGGGAAAATTGATGCTACTGTTGCTAGTGCGATTCTAGAGACTAATCCACAGAATTTTTATGGGCTGTAAATAATACAGCCCGTAAAAATTAAGCCTCTGCTATTTCAGCTACTTTGAAGCCATAGAAGCGTTGTGCATTTTTGTGCAGTATTTTTTCTTTTTCGGCAGCAGTCATATCAGTCTCTAGGACTTCTTCGATTTCATGCCTAACGCTTTCGCGATTCACTTCATGTGGGAAGTCTGATGAATATAAAAATGCTTCTGGTCCAGCAACTTTTACAGCGTAAGGTAATGCGAATTCGCCTCCTTCACAGCCGACAAAAACTCTACCTTCCTGAGTCTGGCGAATAGCGTATTCGAAAATCGATTCACCATCGCGGAGGCGTATGTATTTCGATTCAGGATCGAATGGAATATGCGTTGCCCAGGATTCAGCTAATCTTTCGAGACACAGCAGAAACCAGGACACCCCTCCTTCTAGGAATCCTATTTTTACGCCTGGGAACTTGTCGTATATCCCATTCATGAGGATACCGGCAAAGGAAATCATGATTCCGAAAGGATGGCCGAGGCCATGCACAGCGGGGTATATGTTCATGTGATCTAAGCCCATCCCACTATGACATCCACCATGGACACCTAATGCACAGCCAAGACGTTCTGCCTCTTCGTAGATAGGCCAGTACTCAGGAGAGCCTAGATGGGACTTAAGGCCCGTCGATGGTAGCATCGCACCGGGCATTCCAAGCTCTTCAACTGCGTATCGCAACTCTTTAACTGCAGCAGCCGGATCCTGCATTGGTATCAAGGCCATGCCTTTGAATCTCGGATCAACGCTCATATATGCGCTGTGGACCCATTCGTTATAAGCCCTGCATACTGCAATAGCCCAATCAATGGACGCTATTTTTCCGTACGCCAATGCAGAGGTTGGGTACAGTACAGTTGCACTAATACCTGCAGATGACATAAAGCTTTTCCAGCCTTCAGTCCCGCTTCGCTCGAAAGATCCTGGTGGAAGTTCAAAGAGCGACGCAGAGTGCAAATGATCCAGAGGTGGAAATAATTTTTGCTCCGCAAAGGGCCCACGTTCTTTGTAGCCTTTTGGCATATATTCACTAATGCCTTCAGCATCCTCAAAAAGATGTCCGTCCGCATCTATAATTGTTTCGAGATCTGTTGCCATATCACCCTCTCTTTCTCTTCTTGAGTATAGGCGAGAAATTCCTGTAATGCTAACTCACTATAGTGTTAGTGAGATAAAGATAACACCTGAAACTACTGCAAGTGCTCCTAGCCAGATACGTTTATCAGCGACTTCAAACTGTCGCGCGATGAATTGAGAAAAACCAATGGCGATTAATGGGGCAAGCGCAACAATTGGTGATATTGCAGTGATAGGAGCACGGCTAGCAGCCCCATAAAATAAAAATATCCCAAGAGACATAGAGGTTCCGCCAAGCACTAATTTCCAGATTCGGTTGCGTGGAATTAATTTAATTTCCATACGGAATTTAGGTACAGCCATAATCGATAAAATCAGCGCTCCAATACCAAAAACCAACGACGCAGCAACTAATGGAGTTGTAACATCTGTCACTATTTTTTTAATTAAAACACTAACCAAGCCGTACGTGAACATGGCACCAATAGCGGCAGAAATACCTTGGGAGGTCTGGCTGATATGAGCGTCTTCTGCAACCCCTGCCCCTGCTCCCTCGTTCGCGATTATTGCAATCCAGATAGCCCCACCTACGCATCCAACCATGCCTAAGAGTAAGCCTATGCTTAGACTTTCTCCAAGCCACAGAACTGCTACCGTAGCGGCTACCGCAGGATTTGCAGAGACAATAGTATTACCTTTTGATACCCCAATTCTGCGCATAGATTGGAAAAGGAGTAGTCTGCCAATTGGGTAGTTGATTGCCGCAGTGAATACAATAAAACCCCAACCGCTAAGGCTGATTCTTTCTATTTCGGTTGAGTAGCTCGGCGATGCAGCGATAATAAGAATAGCTGCTCCTACTACCATGGAAACTACAGTCCCTGTAACTACAGGAGTATTGACCAGCCCGAGCCGGGCCACTGCTGAACCAAAACCAAATGCAGTAGCGGTACCCAAGGCAAAAATTACTCCGATAAACTCAGGACTCATTCGCGCTCTTAGTGAATCCCATAAAACTCCGAAGGGTTGTCATTGATTATCTTGTTAGTGGTAGAAGCGCTCAGATCAGATCTTGCCTGGAGTATCGACAAAGCTTCTAGCTCTGCCGATTGGTCTGCATGAGAATAATCAGACCCGATGATTAAGTGCTCGTCACCAGTGTAGTTCATGATGTACGGCAAATCTTCATGAGTTTCACAAGCGACATAGAATCTTCCTTTTTTAACTAAATCTTTTGAGTAATCGAAATTACTCATCCATTGGACGCGAGCATGCAACGCCTCAAGTTCTGCTATCGCATATGGCACCCAGGAGGACAATGTTTCTATGAAACCGACACGTAGTTTGGGGAATTTGTTAGGTATTTGATCTCGTATTAATGAAATAAATGCGTCAATAGGAGAGAGTCGAAAATTATACATGGTCAGGTGAGATGCAAGTGTATCTCCAATAGCAGGATCATGGGCTGCAGTGTGAATACATATCGGTAAATTTAAAAACTGAGCATGCTCATAGAGTGGGAAAAAATACGGATCACTTGCTGATCTTCCGACTTCCACGCCCCGTTTGAACACGCCACATGCCCCGTTATTCTTTCCCCACTCTAGCTCCTCAATGCATCTATCCATGCTTAACATGGGAGGAACTACAACCCAACGCAGTCTTCCGTCGCTTTCACGTGACTTTTCCCCCATCCATCTGTTGTACGATCTGCATAACGCGTACTCAATTTCTGCTTTTGTTGTGAAAGTAGTTAGGAATAAAGTCGGGTACATCACCTGAATATCAACATTGAGCTGATCCATTTGCTTTAGACGTGCAGCAACGTCATGTAATTCTCTCGTCTGCTCCGTAGTTCCTGTTCTTACATCATCTCGTATTCGCCTAATACGAAGTGCTCCATCTATATTCCAATACCTAGTGTAGCCTGGAGGTGCGTTTACGCCCTCAAGGTTATTTTCTCCAGGAGAAACAGTAAGCGGCCTGTATTGTTCGTGCTCAGGTAACAAGAAAGACCAGGTCTCGTCGTTTTCATCAACATGTGTATCAGCGTCAATAATTGGCATAGCCATTTCACCTCTTGCCATCTATATTGGTAACTTCATTTGCGATTTTAGGATCCAACCCATACGTATTGATGGCAGCAGCATCCGTAATATACCCGTTCATTAAGTCATTGATTACTGCTTTTTGGGGACGTAATTTAGGGTCACCTACTCCTCCTGCACCGCTTGTAAGCGCTTGAACAATATCACCTTCACGAACAAGGACATTCGATATCAAACCTGTATAGATTTCCTCTCTAGTAGTGCCAGGGTTAATGACAACCCCCCCTGCGGTTCCACTGTGCCCACCAGATACACCTTGCGGAGGGAGTAAGTTTCTGGGGTTCCCTCCCGCGTAACGACTTTCTTCATGAACCCTGTATTCACGTACCAGTCCATTACCACCACGATAAAGACCAGCTCCTCCTGAGTCTGGAATGATGCGGAATTTAGTTACTTCTATATTGAACTCTGATTCTATGATTTCAATGCTCGTAAACTTAGACCCCCCACTTGCAGAATGGGCAGTACCAGTCCAGCCATCTCCACCTTCGTACGCACCATTTCCTGAGCGAAGTAACTCATACTGAACATACTTGCGCCCTTTGTTTAGTGCAGTACTGCCGAAAACGACCATACTAGGCGGTGCGTTATGAGCGACAATAGGCTTACCTGCAAGCTGCGAAATTGCCTCAAACAACACGTCTTCAACCACTGGTATTGTCATTGAATAAAATCCTGTAGGTGCAGGGAATGTGGGGTTCACAATTGAGCCTTCACGAAAAACCCATTCAATTGAGTTTTCAACGCCGCTATTTCCGGGGATTGTAGGGTCAATCATTGCTATTAAAGCAAAATGGGCCATTCCATGAATGAATGGAGGACGTACATTTATGGGTCCTAAGCTTTGGTCATCTGATCCACTGAAATCAATTACAACACGGTCATTTTTCTTCTGAACTGCAACATGAATTCTTACAGGTCTATTCCTATTTACAATATCGTCAACGAAACCTTCTGCTTCAAATATTCCATCATGCCATTGACTTATAGCGCTTTTCACTCTTGTTTCCGTTCTGTTGGCTGTCTTCTCAAAAGCATCAAGGACTACAGCTTTTCCAAAAGTAGCCATTAATTCCTTGATTCGCTTAGCGCCTATCGAGTACATAGCCCCTGCTTGCGCATTAAGATCGCCGATTACAAGATCTGGCGTACGGCTATTAGCTATTAAAAATTGAGCTACTTCAGGTACAGGCTCTCGTTCTCGTTGAAATAATACAGGAGCAATGACTAATCCTTCGCCAAAAATATCTCTAGCCAAAGCATTTCGAGACCCTGGGGATTGACCTCCGATATCGCTCTTATGGCCCATAGAAGAGCAAAACGCTACGACTTCGTCTTCAAAGACGACCGGAGATACAACGACCATATCGTTCGGGTGAGGAGAACCAGAATAATATGGATGACTGGCTAAAAAGCAGTCCCCGTCACGCATTTCTTCAATCGAATAGAACTCTAAGATCCCTCGGACACAATCTGGGTAGGCTCCACGATGCTGCAGTAGAGCAGCGTGTTGCCCAACGGTTGCACCTTTTTTATCGGTAATTCCAGCAGAAAAATCGTGAGATTCTCTTATAATTGTAGAAAACCCAGTGCGCATTACTGCAGCCTGCATCTCTCGCATTATTCCATCAATGCGAGCCCGTATAACTTCCTCAGTAATGACATCAGTGGTCATATCACCTCTGGCTTTGGCGATAAAGCCTGCGTAGCTTGTTCCTCACTAAGGCCGTATGTAGCCACTGCGCTTTGTGGGGATATATATCCATTGCGTAAATCATTCATTACTCTGAGCCTGTCTCTCTTCAGAGGATCACCAGCCCCTCCGGCACTTCCAGTTTCTACACGGACGACATCCCCTTCTTGGAGCATAACGTTAGAGATAATTCCAACGTATTTTTGTTCATCCGGAGATCCTGGGTTTATTGTCACTGCGCCAGCAATACCATCCAATCCGCCTCCTACACCCTGCGCTGGGGAGAGGTTTCTAGGGCTACCCCCGGCGTATCTACTTGGCTGCTGTATCACATATTCGCGACGTAAGGCCAAACCGCCACGGTATTCACCTGGCCCCCCAGAGTCCGAGACAAGACTAAAATTACGAAGCTCGACATCAAATTCAGATTCCAGGATTTCTACACTGGTCAGCTTGCTCCCTCCCCCCCAGGAATGTCCAGTACCAGTCCATCCATCGCCTCCGTCATAGGCTCCGTTGCCCGACATCATAAGCTCATATTGAACGTAGCGGCGTCCTCCTCCTACGGTGCCCATGACAACCATCCCGCTACTTGCGTTGTGCGCGACTAGTGGTTTCCCTGCGGCTTTGCTAATAGCTTCAAAAATAATGTCTTCTACTGTCGAGAGCGTCATTGAATAGAAGCCTACAGGTGTAGGGAACGTAGGGTTCAACACTGTGCCTTCACCAAAAACGCAATCCACAGCGCGAGCTAATCCAAAGTTATTGGGTATGCCTGGGTCAATCATTGCTATGGCAGCGTAATATGCCATACCCCTTGTAAATGGTGGACGTGCGTTAATAGGCCCTAAGCTTTGAGGATCAGTTTGTGAAAAATCTAATGTAAGCCTGTCGCCATTTACTATGGCTGAGACATGTAAACGGAGCTTTTTATTAGGATCAACAATATCGTCAGTGAACCCGGAAGCTTCGTAGACCCCGTCTTTCCATTGTGCAATAACTTGTCTTACGCGTGCTTCGGTCCGAAGCCCTATTTGTTCAAATGCATCCGTCACTGAATCCTGTCCATACTCATCCATTAGGTTTTTAAGCCTGTAGGCACCAATGCTCCATAAGGCTCCTGCCTGTGCTCCCAAATCGCCTATAACGAGCTCAGGTGTACGGCTATTTGATCTCAGTAGCTGATGGGTCTCTTTATGCGGAACCCTCTCGGAAAGGAATTTTACTGGCATTATCTGAAGTCCTTCACCGAATACGTCGCGTGCTAAGGTATTTCTTGAGCCTGGTGACTGGCCTCCAATGTCGCTTTTATGCCCCATAGAGGCGCAAAATGCCACCACTTTACCTTGATGGAACACGGGAAGGACTACAACCATGTCATTAGGGTGAGGGCATCCTGAGTAATATGGGTGATTGATGAGGAAACAATCACCATCACTCATTTGGTCATATGTGTAAAATTGGAGTACGCCTTTTACACATTCAGGGTAAGCACCTAAATGAGGAGGTAAAGGGGAAAATTGCCCTACAACATTCCCCTCTCTATCTGTTATACCAGCAGAAAAATCATGTGATTCACGTATGATTGTAGAGAAACCAGTGCGCAAAACTGCAGCCTGCATCTCACGGACTATACCGTCTAATCGTGCCCTAATTACTTCTTGACTGATTACGTCGGTGGTAGCCATATATCTCCTATTCGACCTTTAAAGCTTCGTCAATATCTTTCTGAGAAAAATTATAAATTTGTAATGCAGTAGATGGTGTTATGTAGCCATTTCTGAGATCTGAAGCAATTAAACTAGGGTCTCGAGATGCAGGTGCCCCAGCTCCTCCGGAACTACCTGTGTCTATACGGATAATGTCATTTTGTTCTAATTCCAAATTTGAAATTAACCCGCGATACTGCTTCTCGTTGCTTTGTCCCGGATTAACTGTAATGACCCCTTTAGCTCCCGGGTAGCCTCCATTAACACCATGCGCAGGGTCATTTTGCCTCGCTGTCCCTCCGGAATACTTGCTTTGCTTAAGCACTCGATACTGCCTTGTTAGACCTAAGCCTCCACGATAACTACCTGCCCCACCTGAGTCTGGAATTAAAGCGAACCGTTCTAATTCCACATCGAATTCGGATTCTAAGATTTCCACACTAGTGAATTTTGCACCCCCGGCCCATGAATGCCCAGTTCCAGTGTATCCATCTCCGCCTACAAAAGCGCCGTTACCAGTGCGAAGTAATTCATATTGAACGTACCTTGCTCGACCTACACCTGAAGTGCCTAGTACAACCATTGAGGATGGTGCGTTATGTGCAACAGGTGGCTTTCCAGCTGCCTTACTGACAGCTTCAAATACAATATCTTCAATAGTCGCCATAGTGGTGGAGTAAAACCCTACAGGAGCAGGGAAGCTTGGAGAGACGATAGAGCCTTCACGGAATTTACATTCAATTGCCTTAGCAAGCCCTCCATTATTAGGAACGCTTGGATCCATCATTGCTATTGCAGCGAAATAGGCCATGCCGCGAATGAACGGAGGTCTTACGTTTATCGGGCCTTCGCTCTGGTCGTCAGATTTTGAAAAATCCAGAATCAGGCTGTCTTTTTCCTTGATAGCAGAGACATGCAGCTTGATAGTTTTCGTTGGATCCACAATGTCATCAATTAATGCCTCTGCCTCGAAAGCACCGTCTGTCCATTCCGAAATATGGCTTCGAACTCTAGCCTCAATACGTGCAATTATTTGCTCAATTGCCCCAAGCAGCACGCTAGCACCATATTCCTTAGCAAGAGCCTTTACGCGCAATGCCCCAATGCTCCTAAGTGCGCCTGCTTGTGCAGCTAGGTCACCAATAACTAATTCAGGAGTGCGACTGTTTGATCGTAAGAAGTGCTCCACCTCTTTGATAAATTGGCCGTCCCTTTGGAAAAGGACTGGCATAATCTGGAATCCATCCCCAAACACGTCTCTCGCTATCGTATTTCGTGAGCCAGGCGACTGCCCTCCAATATCGGCTTTGTGCCCCATGCTTGCGCAGAACGCTATAACTTTTCCCTCTACAAATATAGGCAAAACAACAACCATATCGTTTGGGTGAGGGCATCCTGAGTAATAGGGGTGATTTGCGAGAAAACAATCTCCCTCCTGCATTTCTTCAATACTGTAAAAATCTAGTACCCCACGAACGCAGTCTGGATAAGCTCCCAGATGCGTGGGTAGAGGAGAGAATTGGCCAATTACGGCGCCATTTATATCTGTAATACCAGCAGAGAAATCGTGTGACTCGCGAATAATAGTAGAGAACCCAGTACGTAAAACTGCAGCCTGCATTTCACGAACAATGCCATCCAGTCTTGCCTGAACAACTGTTTGCGTAATTACATCGACGTCCAAAATGACGGCCTTTCAGTTAGAGCTAACCCAGCCCAAGTAGTCGCCTACGTGACTCTGCATCGCCAAGCTCGTCTGGTGAGCCTGTAAATATTGCTTTCCCTGCCTCTAATACGTGCACCATATCGGCGGCTTGAATTCCAACGTCAACATTCTGTTCAATGAGAAGGACTCCTATACCTTTTTCATCAACAAGCCCTCGAATTGTACTCATTATCTGAGTGACTATTGGCCCGGCAAGAGCGCCGGAAGGCTCATCAAGTAGTAGCATTTTAGGATTAAGCATTAATGTCATGCCGATGGCTAGCATTTGGCGTTCTCCACCAGAAAGAGTGTCAGCGTCCGACTTGCGGCGCCTGTCCAAAATAGGGAACATCGTGTAGGCCTGTTGAAGTCGCTCAGGAATTAATTCTTTCTCCAATGCATATCCACCAAGTCGCAAATTATCTTCAACTGACAGATCAGCAAAAACTTGGCCACCTTGCGCCAAATAGCCAATACCATCTTTAATATTGTCAAATGGAGGATGATTGGTAATATTTTTTCCTTCGAACAACACGGTGCCACCAGTGACACGTGCGATGCCAAAGACGCCTTTAATCAGCGTGGACTTACCTGCGCCGTTATGCCCGATAATGGTCGTTACTTTCCCGCCTTCAACCCCTAGCGATACTCCGTTAAGGATTTGCTTCGGTCCGTAAGATACTAAGAGCTCATTAGTTTCAAGTAGCGGCATTTGATACAAATCCTAAAAATGCATTAGTAAGCCGTTCATCTTTTTCTATCTCTGAAGGCTTTCCTTCCACAACAACTTCCCCTCTAACAACTACAACATGATCAGCAACGTCCATTACAACCTTAAGATTATGCTCTACCAGAATTACTGCTTTACCGTGGTCAGTTGCTGCAGCCCGAATCATTTTGGTGAGTCCTTCAATAAGATCTGGATGGATACCTGCCATAGGCTCATCTAGCAGGAAAACTTCAGCGCGAGAATTCAGCATTCTGGCAAATTCAAGGAGTTTTTGCTGCCCGTATGATAATGCCTGGGAAAGACTCTCAGCCTTTGATTCAATGTTAAGCTCTTTTAAATGCGCCATCGCTTCGATGCGGCGTTCTTTTTCTTCCTTTGCAACCATTCGAGGACGTAATAAGGCGTTGTACTCCGCTTCGCCTCTCTGATTCGGAGATGAAACCACGACATTATCGAGGCCGTTCATGTAGAAAAGAACCTGTGCATCTTGAAAAGTTCGTGCTATGCCTGTTTTGTATGCTTTATAGGGAGGTTTCCCCGCTATATTTACCCCGTTCATCAAAATGCTGCCTGAGTCGGCTTTTAAAAAGCCTGATACGATATTCAGGAGAGTGGATTTCCCCGCGCCGTTAGGCCCGATTAATCCTGTAACTTTCCCAAGTTCGGCCTTCATGCTGACGTTATCCAGCACAAGGTTTCCCCCAAAGCTTTTATTTATATTTGATATTTCTAATACTGCCATGGCTACTCCAGCTTATACCGGCCAATAAGGCCTTGAGGTCGGTACATCATCGCTAGGAATAATAACCCTGCAAAAAGCATAGTCCGTACGCCACCTACCATTGTTGGAGGAATGCCAGGTATAAAGCGTACTCCCTCGCTAATTAATATGTAGCCTAGCACGCCTAATATTGAGCCCATCCAACGACCTGAGCCACCGAGAACAACCATTACTAATATAAACGTACTGAACTCGACCAAAAATTGCGTATGTGCAGCTACCGTTACATACGAGCAGAACAATCCTCCCGCAATACCTGCCATGAATGCAGTTGTGGCAAATACTCGAAGTCTTACGAACCCGACATTTTTACCTATGCTCTCAGCAACTGAAGGATTAGCTCTAATCGTAGTAAGGACGCGACCATAAGGAGATTGCACCAGCTGCCGAATTACTAGAATGAGAAAAATTGCTACAGGCACACTGAATAGCAAGAATTCTTGAGGTGAACCAACGACGTGGCCGAGAAAAGAAGGTCTGGGCACATCACGAATTGCAAGTGAACCATTAGTCATCCATTTCCAGCTTAGTAGCACTTGTACCATCGTTAATTGAACCGTAACCGTAGCGAGTACGAAAAAATGACCACGAAGCCTCAATATAGGAGAGACAATAATTGCAGCAACAGCAGCAATAATTCCCGCCACTAGCAATGCTGGCCAATACGGCAAATTAAACATTTCTGCGCCAGGGGGAGGGTTCGTAGATTGGGTAGTCAAGATAGCAAATGTATAAGCACCAACTCCCATAAACCCAGCATGTGACAGGCTCATAAGCCCGGTATATCCGACGGACATATTAAGAGAGGTAGCCAAAATGGCAAATATACTCAATTTGACGGCAAGATCAGCAAAGTAATCCATATTAAAGCAGTCTCCTCAATTCTCGGTGCTCCCGTGTTCCAAGCAGTCCGTAAGGTCTGAAAAGCACTACCAATAGCAACAGCACAAATCCTGCGGGCTCTGCCCAGTTGCCGCCAAAGAAATATGCGGCCAATGTTTGTGCTAGCCCAAGTGCGAGCCCTCCAACTACAGCGCCGGGAAGACTACCAATACCGCCAATAATCACGCCGCCAGCAGCCGTAATTGCGAGATGGATACCTACTATTGGAGTGATTCCTGTTTCATAAGTTTGCACTACCCCGCCTATGCCAGCCAAAGTCGACCCAAGAATGAAAACTAATAAATACACATGCGAGGCGTTAATCCCGACCGCTACTGCTAAGTCCGGGTTGCTTGCTACAGCTCTGATCATTCTGCCCCATTGGGTGTATTTGAAAAACAACGTGACCGCAACTACTAAAAGTGCTACAAGCCAAATTGTATTTATCGTATGCCATGTGAAATACAAATCAAGGCCAAGTGCCTCATTTTGGATATTCACTGTTGGAAGTGGACCACCAGGCCGTGCCATTCGGTGGGTGGTCTTTGCCACAGTAATTAGCATGCCTTCTACGAAAAATAACGCCGCAAGGGATCCAAGGAACGAAACAAGAAATCCAGCTCCTTTTTTGCGGAATTGCCGGTAAATAAACAATTCCATAACGATGCCTGATACGCCGGCTAATACGATACCAATTGCAGCAGAAACCCATATATTAAAACCTGGGGAATACCCGAATATTTCTCCTTTAGTGAACCAATACGTAGAGTAGCCAGCGACTAGGAAGGCTGCTCCATGCAAGACATGGAAAATCCGGACCGTGTTGTAGATGACTGCAAATCCCAGAGAAAGCAGAGCGTATAAGGAGCCGAGAGCTAATGCGTTTATAGCGATTTGAATAAAGGTGTCCAATTAAAGGCGTCCAATTCAATATTTGTAGGTAACTAGTAGGGGGTCAGAAATATGACCCCCTACTAAAAGTAACTAGTTAATAAGGCTCGATTTGTGAAACGATCTTCACAAATTTACCATCCTGAACCTGTCCTATCGAAACCGGGGCCCAGGCATCACCATCGGAAGTGTAATCCCATCGTCCTGATACACCGTGTACTGACTTGACCTTGGCCAAATGATCGCGGATATCAGCAGCACTTGAAACATCAGCGCCAGATTTCACAGCTTCAGCAATGAATAAAGTGCCGTCGTAGAAAGATGCAGCATAAGTATCAGGAGTGTCTCCACCCTGTGCCTTCGAGTAGCAGTCTACGAACCGTTGAGTCCGAGGGTCAGCGCCGGCCTCATAGGCAGGTGCTGAGTAAATAATACCGTTGGCGTTATCACCAGCAATACGGATCAAATCAACGTTACCCTCTGCTCCACCACCCGATAATCGGTAGTCAGGCTTGACGCCCTGTTGGGCCATGGCATTGAAAATTAAGCCAAGTTCCTGGCCCAAAGCCATCGTTTGTACAATTTTTGGCTCTAGTTTCTTGATCTTAGTAATGGGGGTGTCAAATTTAGTGTCACCCTTTTGGTAGTTCTCTACTGCAACAGTAAAGCCCATTTCCGCGGCCAGTTCCTTCAGTCGGTCAATCTGCAGGTCGAGGGAGTCATTTCCTTCTTCCTTGAAGACTGCCCATGTCTCACCTTTCAGGTCTTCTTTTGCTTCCTCGGTAATGTAACGAACCAAAGCATCAGCGTTCCAGGTGGTGTTCAAAGCATTACGGAACACCCAGTCGCTACCTTTAGCAAACTTAGGGTTCTGTATACCTGAGCTAACCAGCACAACCTCCAGCTCTTCAGCTACAGGTTTTTGTGCTAATCCGATGCCTGTGAAGATAGTCATGATCACAGGAGCACCATCAAGTGAAGCCAATTTCCTTAACCCTGTTACACCCTCAGCCTGGTCAGCTTTGGAGTCCTCGGGTAATAATTCCATTGTCACGTTCCCAAGCTCTCCAGAGTCGTGCAACTCATCTATTGCACACTGCATGCCTGAAGCTAGGCGTCCCCATTGGGCGTATGTGCCTGACATTGGGACAGTAAAACCTACCTTTAGGACCTGTGGTTCAGGTGCTGGTGCAGCAGCAGGAGCCGCAGCCGCAGGGGCTGGCGTAGGTGTAGGGTCGTCCCCTCCACACGCAACTACTGTCATAAGTGCAGCTACAGCTGCAAAAGCTAACAAACCATATCGAATACTTTTAATCCCCTGCATTTTTTCCTCCTATTGCATGGGTACTTGCAACGCGAAATCTCTATCAGTTACCAAATCTAATGTCAAGAAAAACTTGAGATTAAGGAGTGATAATTAAATTGCTATAGTCATCCACGATAGCGTTCTGTCCAGGATGAAGGACTGTAGTGCTATCTAATTGATCAATGATCGCTGGTCCATTAATTTCATGCCCAGGGCATAAAAGCGTTCTATCGTAGACTGGAGTTGAAACTAACCCTGATTTCCTATCAAAAAACACTTCTCTATCAGCGACTTTTGCTGAGTCAATTGAGCCAAGGTTCCTATCATCTTTTCGCATGGAGAATTTGGGCACTTTCACCGTGGAACGAACCCTGTAATTCACTGCCTCTACTGGTTCACCTTTTGCGCTATGCCCAAACAATTGCTCGTGGGCTACATCGAAACGATCTCGCAGATCACTCATGCTCGCTTTAGTGACTTTCGGATCGTCACCTACGGAAACATTAAGCTCATAGCCCTGACCTTGGTATCGCAAATCTATGGAAAACGAACAGCTAATGAGTTCACTTTCAAATCCATCTGAAATGAACTCATTCCTCGCTTGGTCCTCTAATTCACTAAAAACAGAAGCCAAATCAGCAGGCTCCAATGAATCTAATGGGCGTAATCGCGATCGAACGAAATCTCTTCGCGGGTCGGCCATAACTAAACCTAACGCAGAGCTAACACCTGGCATAGGAGGCACGACGACTTTATGCATACCTAAATCAGCAGCAAGCCTTGCAGCATGGACTGGTCCTGCTCCGCCAAATGCAACTAAGACAAAGTTACGTAAATCGTAGCCGCGTTCAGTTGATACCTCGCGTATACCTTCTTCCATTTTCGCGTTGATGATCCTGATGATTCCCTCTGCAGTGCTCATGGGATCAATGCCAAGTTGCGCACCCATTTCTGCAATCGCGTCATAAGCCTTTTGCTTATTAGTTTTGACTTTACCTCCAAGGAGATATTCTGGGTGCAGATATCCAAGTACTACGTTGGCATCTGTTACTGTCGGCTGCGTACCGCCTTTGTCATAGGCCACAGGGCCTGGTGCAGCACCTGCGCTGTGAGGTCCGACCTGGAGAGCGCCCCCACCATCTATCCAGGCAATTGTTCCACCTCCTGCACCTATCGTATTTATCATCAGCATTGGTGTTGCAATTTCCCAGTCACCGACTAGTACTGAAGTTTGCTCTAAGACCTGCCCTCCTTCACCAAGGGCAATATCACTGCTGGTACCTCCCACGTCGAAGGAGACCATATTAGGGAACCCTGCAGAGTTAGCAATTTGCATACCTGCTTCCGATCCAGCACAAGGGCCAGACAGCAGTGTCGTAATTGGAACAACGCTTGTAATTTTCGCTACTCCGCCATTTGATTGCATGATGTAGAGCTGCTCAGTTGAAACACCTAAGTCACGTAACCTTTGAGCTAATTTATTCAGATAGTCGGTCATTGCAGGAGCAAGCCGTGCATTTGCAACTGTCGTGCTTAGTCTTGGGAATTCTCTAATTTGAGGAAGAATCTCAGAAGAAAGGGACACAGATCCGTCTGGGAACTCTTCTTGAAGCATTTTGGATAGCGCCTGTTCATGCGTGCTATTTAAAAATGAAAAAAGAAGTACTACAGCAATCGACTCTGCACCTTTCTTTTTTAAACGGATAATTGCATCTCTTGCTTGAGCTATGTCTAAAGGGATTTTCACATTACCTTCAAAATCAACTCGCTCGACCACTTCTTCTCGTAACCATGGCTCCACAGGTGGATTTTTCTCCACATATATGTCAGATAGATCACTCCCAAATCTTGGGATTTGCCAAACATCATTAACCCCGCTGAACCCGTCGGTTATTAGAAGTCCAACACGTGCACCTTTATCCTGGACCAAAATGTTTGTACCTACTGTCGTGCCGTGCGTGAAGGAAGCAACGTCTGTTGCATTCAATCCTCCTGCCAGTAATTCTGCTAATCCGTCAATAATTGCCTGGCCAGGGTCATGTGGAGTAGAAGGAGTTTTGAGGACCTCTACTTCACCTGAGACATGGTCTAGTACGACCATGTCTGTAAATGTACCGCCAGTATCTACTGCAACCGTTTTCATAAGCTCAATGCCTCTAGTGGACTCGGCGGCACTATACCTTGAGTCGATAATGATGGAAAGGTCTATAAATTTTTTTGAGTTTGACATGAATGCCAGTCGGGAATAATTTTAGGCGCACATGTTTGATGAGGAAAAAATTGGCAACTAATGTAATTGATCAAGAAATAGTACGAGCCAGACTTGATGGCATAGTACGCGAAATGCAGGCTGCGGTGCTTCGGACAGGCTATTCAACAATTATTCGAGAATCGCATGATTTCTCTGCTGGAATAACTGACCATGAAGGCAATGTAGTAGGACAGCACTCTCCTTTGCCCACACATTTGGGCGCATACCCTGACTGTGTTAAAGGAGTACTCACCTACTACTCCCTGGATCAAATGAAAGAAGGAGATTGTTTTCTGACTAATCATCCTTATTTTTCAGGGTGCCCGCATCCCAATGACATGGTAGTTGTGATGCCGGTGTTCGCTGATAATGAGGTCATAGCATTCTGCGCAAGCATGGGCCATAAAGTCGATATTGGCGGTCAATCACCTGGCTCTCGAAATGCTGGCGCCCGTGATCTTTTTGGAGAAGGCCTTTCCATCTTGCCCGTCAAATTCATGGATCAGCGCGTATTATTACCTGAAGTGGTCCAATTCCTTAAGTCCAACACACGAACACCTGAATTGGTTTTAGGTGACCTTGAGGCGCAGGCCGGTGCTCTTTGGAGTATAGGAATAAAGCGACTGGCGGACGTGGTCCGTACCTATGGTAAAGACGCGGTCCTTGATTCTTTCAAAGGATTGGGTGATCGAACTGAATCACGAGCGCGCCAGGTAATATCAACTTGGTTAGATGGTAGCGCGGAGGCTGAAGCGTTCATCGATGACATAGCTCGCCCTGGTGAGACCATCCGATTACATGTCAAAGCGATAAAAAAAGGTGACCAGTTAACCTTAGATTTTAGTGGATCAGGAGAGCAATCAGCTGGCCCTGTCAATGCAAGGCCGCCTTTTGTCAGAGGAATGGTTCATTACGCTGCGATCGCAATGATGGATTCTTCAATTCCCAACAATTATGGACTAGGGCGTGCTATAGAATCCAAATTTAAGGACGGCACTGTAATATGTCCAACTTTTCCGGCCCCTGTGGGGTTTTATTCAATGACTATGCCTGTAGTCGAAGACATTATTTTTGAGGCTCTTAGCAAAATTTCCGGGAAACCAGAAGTTGCACATAACAGTGTTTCAGGAATGCTTGTACTTGGAGCGACCGGTGCAGAAGCAAAGCGATATGTTCAGTACGAAATCATTGTTTCAGGAAACGGCGCGTATAACGGTGGAGATGGCTATACCGGAACTGGTCATTCATGGACAGGCGGTGCGAAATATACAGGAGTGGAGATAATTGAATCTGAATTTCCAGTGGAGATGCAGCAATTCAACTTAGTCGTAGATTCAGGCGGTCCAGGCAAGTATAGAGGCGGACTAGCGCTTAGGCGCGAATACCGTGTCAAAACTAATGCCCAGTACTCTGGAGGAACACCAAGAACTCTTGTTCCTGCACATGGCGTTCTCGGCGGAGGCAATGGTAAGGCAGGTAAAGTACGGTTAAACCCTGGTACCGACAACGAGCGTTTATTTGAAGGCCTTGTATCTAACGTTGCCCTCTCCGCGGGCGATGTAGTATGCATGGAGACAGCGTCAGCTGGCGGATCTGGAAGTCCAGAAGATAGAGACCAAGCGAAAATTGTTTCAGATCTACGTAATGGATACATAACTGCTATAACCGCTGAGCAGGTTTATGGCTTAAGTAAGTCGGATATAGATGCAGCTTTAGCGATTCCTGATTAGGAGCAATATGAAAATACTTGTTACTGGAGGGCTAGGAGTAAATGGATGCTGGGTAACAAGAGATTTGCTTGCAATGGGTCATGAACCTGTCGTATTTGACGCACGTCCTGATTTCACTCTACTTCGCGATATCAGCAGCTCATTTCATTTTATCCAAGGGGACATTACATCTCTTGAAGAGCTTGAAATAGCATGCAAAGAAAACAAGATAGACAGAATTTGCCATTTAGCGGCTATATACCCCGAAGCTGCTGACTCTAACCCTTTGGCTGGTTTCGAAATTAATGCGAAATCTACCGTAAATGTATTAGAAGCAGCACGGAGATCTGGCTGTGATCGGGTAATTTTCACCAGCTCTATTGGTGCACTTTCACCTATGACGGAACCGCATTTAGAGCCCGAGATGAAACCAGTGGATGAGTCCTTTGCTGCCTATCCGACTAGCAGTGTCTACGGAGCTACAAAAGTTGCAGGGGAATTAATGGGGATCCAGTACAAACGCTTATTCGATTTGGATTTCGCTGCGCTTCGCTTTGCCGCGATTTACGGTATAGGGAAAGGCGTTGCTCGACACGGCTCTCATAACGTAATTTGGAATACTCTCATTGAAAATGCAATTGCCGGACGTAAAACAGTGATACCTCAAGGAGGAGATCAAAGGCTGGATTTCACTTATTCAAGGGATGTGGCGAGAAGCGTAATTTTAGCCTGTTTAGCTGACACGTTCCATGGCCATATTTTTCATATTGGTAGTGGCAAAGAATATACAATGAACGATTTTGTTAAAGGCCTTAAATCCGCTATTCCTAGCGCAGAAATAGAAGTCGGTCCCGGCCTTGATCCAAGAGGGTTTGGACCTTCCAGCTATTTCCGCATGGATACGCACCGTGCGTATGAGCAATTTGGATATGAGGCAATTTACGATCCTGAATCCGCAGTAAAAGATTGGCTGGAATGGTTTGAACGCCTGGAGTTACCACTAAATCAGAGGGAGGAATGATTATGGATAAGTGTATGGCAGCTGTGTTTACAGGGGCAGGAAGACCACTTGAGATACAAGAATTTCCAATATTACCAATAGAAAGAGGTGGGGCACTTGTACAAATGCAGATGGCTGCGATTTGTGGAACGGATGTCCATGCGTCGCACTTGGATACAACTCCAGCTCCAACAATTTTCGGCCATGAAAACATAGGTATTTTAGCTGAAATTTCTCCTGAAATAAAAACTGATGTGCTAGGGCAGGATTTGAAAATAGGTGACCGTGTTATTTTTCGAGACGCACCATGTGGTCGTTGCTTCCAATGTTCTATGGGCGAGTCCTGCCAGCATTCGAAATCCTACGGTATGCTCAAATCTACCGAAGCTCCGCATTTACGTGGAGGATTCGGTCAATATTTACAGCTAGCAGCGACTCCATGGCTCTTAAGAGTTCCTGATGATTTAAGTAATGAACGCGCTTTGCTCAGTGTCATTGGCAACCATACGTGCCTTAATGGTATTGAGCGTATTGGCGGAATCAACTCTGCAGATACAGTTGTTGTTCAGGGCTCAGGCCCAATTGGCCTTGGTGCTTTAAATCAATCATTGATAGGAGGAGCGGCGAACGTGATTGTAATTGGGGCTCCAGAGTCCAGATTAGAGCTTTCAACTAGGCTAGGTGCAACGCAAACGGTGAGCCTATCTGAATATCCTACTCCTGAAAGTCGTGTAGAGCGTATAAAAGAACTGACACAAGGAAGAGGCGCTGATCTTGTAATCGAAGCGTCGGGGGGCCTTACTGCTTTTCAAGAAGGACTGGAGATGGTGCGCTTTGGAGGGCGTTATTTAGTTATTGGCCAATGGACAGACTATGGATTACTATCTGCAAATCCTGCATTATTAACTAGAAAGGTTATTAGAGTGCAAGGAGTCTTTTCTGCTGGACCTCGGCATATCATTAGGTCAATGCAGTCTATGAGATCGATAGTAAATCGTCCGGTGGAAGAGTTAATTACGCATCGTTACGAATTAAAAGGTGTAAATGAAGGCTTTGAAGCGCATGAAAAATTAGAAGCGATGGTTGCAGTGATTCTACCAAACGGAGAGCCTGCTAATTAAATCAGCATAGAAACACAAATCCATGGAGCCACGCTCATATACGGGAGGAAGCATGAGTAAGAATGGTTATAAAGTTATAGACAGCGACATGCACATAATGGAGCCCGCTGACCTCTGGCAAAAATATGGTGAGGGTAAATATAAAGACTTAGGGCCTATTGGTATTACTTCTGCAAACGTACGCGATCTCCGGACTACCCACGCTGACGGCTCGCTTTGGGGCTCTACTTCAAAAGGTGTAGCCGGCAATCCTAACAAACCTGGTGGTCATAACTACGAAAAAAATCAATTGATCTACGCAGATCATGCCGCAAGAGGCTGGTCTTCGGAAGTTCAATTAGAGGCAATGGATATTGAAGGACTAGATATGGCGGTCCTCTTTCCCACACGTGGCTTACACACATTGGCTGAGCCTCATATGGATTCCGATATGGCTGCTGCACTGGCTAGGGCTTACAACAATTGGATGTATGATTTTTGTGAACCCAACCCTGACAGGCTTATCGGTGCGGCAATGATATCCCCCTTCAACATGGATGACGCAGTGAAAGAAGTTCAGCGCGCTGTCAAAGAGCTTGGTTTCAAAGCAGTCTTCATGAGATCTAATCAAATGACCGACAAGCCATGGCATGATCCATTTTATGACCCTCTTTGGAGTGCACTTGAAGAGCATGACATTGCAATTGGATTTCATGAGTCATCTTCATCTGGAGCCCCGCAAGTAGGGCAGCATTTTGAGCCTAATTTCATGCTTAGGCGTGTATTCGCTCAGCCCGTTGAGCAAATGATGGCTCTGGGTAGTTTTTGTGGTGGTGGAGTTCTAGAAAGGCATCCTAATTTACGAGTCGCGTTCTTGGAAGCAAATTGCGCATGGGCTCCATGGCTTTTGTGGAGGCTAGATGAAGCTTACGAGCGAGAATCCGATGTATTTGTTCCAGAGCTTACGATGTCCCCGACGGAATATTTCAAGAGGCAATGCTGGGTATCAGTTGAACCGGACGAAGAACCTGCCAAATATACCATTGACTGGGTCGGAAGTGATCGGATGGTGTTTTCTACTGATTACCCTCACGGTGACTCTAAATACCCTGATGCTGTATCTAGTTTCTTCAACTTAGGAATTACAGATGAGGAAAAACGGAAAATACTGTGGGATAACTGCGCTAATTTGTACAAATTAGCTGAAGTGCCGGCAAAAGTATCTTAAGGAGAATTCATGACTACTACAGAAATTGAAACTGCGTTAGATCGATTCATTACTAGTACCAGAGATTTATTTTCACGTGAATCAGATGAAGAAACTCGATGGCTCAAATTGACTCCAATCTTAAATGATTTTCTATCCGACCCATCTGTCATTGAGGCTTCTGCACACTGGCCGGCGAATCAATTCACCGACAGAGCTGAAAATTTATTGTTCTACGAAGACCCTGACTATGGTTTCGTAGTAAATGGGTTGAAACGTGAAGTTAAATCTAAGCCGGCAGTTAATCCTGCTCATCCTACGTGGCGTGGAATACATGATCATGCCCACATTTATACTCTTTATGGAGTACTAGCAGGGCATGAGATGATTGAGCGTTATGCTCCTATTGAAGAGGCGGAAAGAACTGAAGCTTACGTAAAAATTCAACAAACAGGGAATTTTGAAGTAGCCCCAGGCACAGTCGATTTAGTACGTCCTTATGAAATACATGCAGAGCGCAGCTTAGGCGAACAGACTATTGCCATCATTATTCGGAGCGAGAAATCAGGCGGTTTCTTGCAAGGCAGATATGATGCTGAAACTGGAGAATATTGGCAGGGCTATGGGCCACGGCAACGAGAAGTTGCAATGTTTGGTGAATAACTACGTACCCATTAGGAGCGGTAATGGCAACAGCAGTAAGAACTTCAGTAATTGATGCAGATACTCACCTCATTGAAACAGAACGAACTTTTGAATTTCTTCGCGATGAAGATCAGCACCTCAAGCCACTTGTCTTAAGGTATGACTCTGGTGACCTTCATCACGAGTATTGGTACATGGAAGGCAGGGCATGGCGTAAGGATTTTAACGTAGGCGCTGAGTTTCCCTCAGAAGCACGAGAAGCTGCCGACGTAGATGCTCGATTGCGGCACATGGATGAACTTGGAGTAGATATGCATATCCTCTACCCCACTATGTTTCTGCGACCCCTTACAAAGCACTCAGATACTGATTATGCAATAAGCAGAGCCTACAATCGTTGGGCTGCTGATATATGGGCTAAAGGAAAAGGCCGCCTTCGTTGGGCAGTAATACCGCCACTTATGTCAATGGACAAAGCAATTGAAGAGCTACATTTCGGAAAAGAAAATGGTGCTTGCGCTGTATTTATGAGAGGAGTGGAAGGAGATATGTTACTCTCAGAACCTTACCTCTTCCCGTTGTATGAAGAGGCCTCTAAATTAAACATGCCAATAGCTGTACATGCAGCGGCTGGAAACTTTGGATCATTGGATCTTCTAGACAGAGGTAAAGGCTTAGCAACGTTTAAGTTCCCTACAATTGGCGCATTTTCAGATATCGTGCTTCATGCAATTCCCGAGAGATTCCCTGACCTTCGATGGACTTTTATAGAAGTCACATCACAATGGCTCCCATATGTAATGAATGATATTTTCCTACGAGGAAATCGCTTAGTTGGCCGAGGGTTTAAAGATGGTGCCGAGCTGATGAAAGAATATCAACTTTATGTAGGCTGCCAAACCATAGATGATCTGGACTACGTCACAAGTAGAGTTGGCGATGAACATTTGATAATAGGTACCGACTATGGCCATGCTGATACCACTGCCGAAATTAATGCTCTTCGAAAATTAAGAGACGACGGCAAAGTAGGGTCAAGTATTGCCGACAAGATTCTGAGTGATAATCCGAAAAGACTATACGCACTGTAAATCAAGTTTCGAATAGTACTACTGCATTTTAGCTCTTGCGGCAATTACATCAGATACATATTTTTTGAAGCCATCTATCATGGATACTGTTGGCTCCCACTCCAATATGCTTTTGGCTCGTGACAAATCCATCGGCTGCGCAAATGACTGCCGAAGCCCTGACTCAACCGAAACTTTCAGGTTGGGTAAAACTGCTTTGATTGACTCCAGAAGATCATCAAAGGTAAGAATTGTTCCATTCCCTGCATTAAACGCGCCTACCACATCATTTACAACTGTGCGATGAATTATGCGCCCGAGGTCATCAGAATGTATGTACTCGAACGATCTTGCCTGAGCAGCAGTTATTAATAATTCCTTTTCATCAAGGCCTGCTTCGACAATACTTTGAAGCATCCGCCCGCCTCCAGAACCGCCTCGAAAATGGCCAAATCCATATACATTGGCAGGACGAACAATCACTAGCTGCATGCCAAATTGTGCAGCATATGCCTCTGCAAGATGTTCATTTGCGATTTTAGACGCTGAATAAGGATTATCCGCACCTCTCGGAAAATCTTCTGCGAGGGGACTACTGCCTTCTAACCGACGGTCATACACTCCGAATGTGCTTATATGCACGAATTTTTGAACGCCACACAGCCGTGCTGCCTCCAGCACATTTATCGTTCCCTGGATATTTATTTGAAGGCCAGTGTATACGGGGTTCGAAACACTGCTTCCGATCAGTCCCGCAGTATGCACGACTACAGAGGGTTGAAATTTTTGCATCACGCTTATTAAGCTTGGCAAATCCCTTAAATCCCCTTGAACGTAGTCATCAGAGCTGACTGATCCGAGCCGCATCTTTAAGTAATCCGGGTCTGGGTTTGAGTCAAAGAATAGGCATTGATCGCCTAAAGCCATCGCTTCGATTGCATATGAAGTACCAACCAGCCCTGCGCCAGTAATTAAAACTCTCATGATTCAATACCTCCTACCGATTTTCGACGCGCTGTCAACAAACTTGTACACTGCAGATCAAACAATGGCAATCTTTTGAATATCTATAAGGAATTAATCCATGGAAATTGTTGGCGTTGACTCGGACGGGCATGTTTTGGACAACAGAGAGCTGGTATATAAACATTTGCCTGAATCCTTCAAGAAAAGAGAATGGTGGTGGACACCCCGAAACACTTGGGATACGACTATAGAAGGGCAATTTGGCCAGCCAAATGTTAATAGTGCCGAGTGGCTAGATGCACTGGAAAAAGGAAACGTATCAAAAACCGTACTTTTTCCAACCAGACTACTAAATATCAATTTTGTTCAAGAACCTGAGTTAGCAACTGCCCTATGTATTGCTTACAACACTTACCTTAAAGAAAATTACTTAGATGTGAGCTCAAAATTTAAAGGAATAGCTCTCATCCCGATGCAAGACGTTGACCAGGCTGTCCGTGAATTGAACAGGGCAGTCTCTGAGCTTGGTATGGTCTCTGCAATGCTACCAACCCATGGTCCACCGGTGCGACCCATGCTTGGTGATTCGTATTATTACCCCATCTACGAGGAAGCTCAAAGATTAGGAGTACCTCTCTGCCTACACGCTACTGTAACAAACCCTTCCGGCCCAGAAGTCGACCCTTTCGAAAGAATGATCGATTCGCATACTTTGATACACCCTTTTGGTCAAATGAGACAGCTTACAAGCATGATTTTCCGCGGAGTGTTTGAAGATTTTCCTAACCTTAATATTGGCTCTATGGAAGCACGGGCGAGTTGGGTTCCCTTTTTCATGGAACGCCTTGATGAAGAATGGAATTGGAGAGGTGCAGCGGAAGCACCCAAAGTAACTTCATTGCCTAGTAATTATTTTCGCAATGGAAGAATTTATGTTTGCTGTGAGCCTGATGAAGCCTTACTTCCTACTGTAATGGAATTTGTTGGTGAAGATTGGTTCATGTACGCAAGTGATTATCCGCATCCTGATAGTGAATTCCCGGAGTCTCTTGAATATTTACGCAATCGGGAAGACATGGATGATATCAAGAAAAATAAAATCATTAGAGAAAACGCTATCCGTTTCTATGGACTGGATCAAAGTGCTTAAGAGGGTTTTTATTTCTTAGATGACCACTCATCGGCTGTATCCATACGTAGTCATAGGCATAGCAGTACTCAGCCATGGGGGGTTTGCTCTTTCCGGGCAAGGATTCACTCCTTTTTACCCATTCATACAAGATGATTTTGATTTAAGCCGTACGCAAGTGGGCATTATCACAGGAACAATTTTTGGTGCAGCAACAATAACAAGCACAGGATTCGGATGGCTCATTGATCATTTTGGAGCCCGTCTCATGTCAGGTTTGACTATGATTTTGAGTGGAGCTGCAGTCGCATCAATGTACTTTGCAAACAGCTTCACAACAGTATTGATTGTAGCTGCAATCATGGGATCTTTAAGACCAGTTGGGCATCCAGCAGGTACAAAAGCAATTCTTGATTGGGTTTCACTTCGGCAAAGAGCGACGGCAATGAGTATTAAGCAAGCAGGTAATCCACTACTCGCCGCTGCTGCTGCTGCAATTATTCCTCCAATCGCCATCGCTTATGGCTGGCAAGTTGCAGCAATAGCATTGGGGGGATTCATTAGTGCGGGAGGGGTTTTAATTCTTGCCATATATCGCGATAAGGAAACTGCGATTGAAAGAAAAAAGTCTGGTAAGCCCTTTCTAGAAGGTATTAAATCCGTCGTTACGAGCAGGGACCTTTCGCTGGCTATGGCTTTTGGGTTTCCTCTCGTGGGAGTACAAGTTGCAACACTTACATACTTCATCCTATATCTGAATGATGATTTAGGAGTATCAGTGATTATAGGTGGAACTTTGCTTGCGATATTACAAATGAGCAGTATCGTGATGCGTATTACGTGGGGTGTATTAAGTGACACTCTTGGCAAGGGTCGAAGAAAGCCTGTATTACTAGTTGCGGGACTCTCAACCATAGCCGTTCTGACTATTGTTGCATTTTTACCAGAAAACACTCCTTACTGGGGGTTGGTGCTTGTGGCAATTGGCCTCGGAGCAACGGCAACATCCTGGGTTAGCCTGCATTCCGTATTGCTATCTGAAATAGCTAAGCCATCGGAAGTTGGAACTGCTATCGGGTATGCTTCCACGCTTTCGCGATCTGCGATCGTCATCACTCCCCCGTTTTTTGGATGGCTCTCTGACATAGCTGATTATCAAACGGCATGGTTGGCAATGGTTGCAGGTATAGTTATTGCATTGTTGTTCCTAGGTGCTGTAAAAGAAAGATCACAGCAAAATAACTAAACATCCTTCGGCGTTTTTTGCTAAACTGCGCTCTGAAGTTCTATATGGAGAAAATATATGCTTACCGCTGAACAGAATGACAGGTTGACTAGAGTCGGGCCAGGCACACCTACCGGCGAATTAATGCGCCGCTACTGGCACCCTATCGCTGCTGTCTCTCAAATGAATGATCGATCCACAAAGCCAATTAAGCTACTTGGAGAGGAACTGATCCTTTACAAGGACAATTCAGGCACTTACGGCTTGGTTGATAATTATTGCCCTCACAGAAGAATGGGTATGGTCTATGGTATCCCTACTGATGATGGGATTCGCTGCCCTTACCACGGATGGATGTTCAACGAAACAGGAGCATGTTTAGAACAGCCATATGAGGCTACGGAAGCTCCAGACAATAAATACAAAGACAAAGTTAAAATCAAAGCCTACCCTCTCCAAGTGAAAGCAGGATTGATTTTTGCGTATATGGGACCAAGTCCTGCGCCATTACTTCCAAATTGGGATGTTTTCGCAATTGATAATGTTGTCCGTGATATCGGATATACAGAACTTCCCTGCAACTGGCTTCAATGCCAGGAAAATTCATTGGATCCTGTCCATTCAGAATGGCTTCATGGGGAATGGGGTAATTACATCGCAACTGTGATGGGCACTGGTAAAAACCTACGTCCTAGATACGAAAACGAGCGAATAGGTTTTGATAAATTCCAATATGGAATCATCAAGAGGCGGCTTGTCAAAGGTGGTGGCTACGAAGACCCTGAATGGGCTCAAGGTCATCCCATAGTATTCCCTTATTTTCTTAGGCAAGGTGGCAGCGGCATTGCCATCGATACGTGGAAAAACCCCGATGACACTCCTGGAATCGCACGGGGTGTCGGCCCATCGTTTCAAATTCGTGTTCCTATAGACGATACTCACACAGGCCACTGGTGGGTAATGTGTCACCCTAAGGCAAATATTGGTGATCCTGACCAAAAACATGAGGATGTTCCGTTTTTTGAGCCTCCATTAATTAATCTAAAGAAAGATGGACGGGTTCATTTCGAAATTCTCGATTCAAACAGTGCTCAGGATGTTGCTGCGTGGGCGACACAAGGTCTAATAGCAGACCGAACACAGGAACACCTAGGGAGGTCAGATAAAGGCGTGATCATGTTCCGTAGGATGCTAGAAGAGCAAATACGTATTGTTGAAGATGGCGGAGATCCTATAAACACATTCCGTGATCCGGATACTAATGCCTATCTTGGGATGGATACTGAGCATTGGTCAAAGAGAGCAGAGCTAGCAGGTGGTCAGGCATTTGCCTTTGAACGCCAAGGTATGGCAAGTAAATATAGCCCAATCATGAACGAACGCGGAGTTTCAGGTGGTGTTGATGCTAAGACTCGAACGCAGGAGGCATCGCGGTAATGGGAGCAGAAGCGCTACAGCCTGGTAATAAAATCGAGCTTTCCGATGGTGCTACGGCAGAAGTAATTGGAACTCTCAACACTAACGGAGAAGTTCCAGTACGTATTATTGATTCTCCATTTGGTCCCGACGCGCCTGGCGCTGAAAAAAATGTAGATAAGGATGACATTTACGGATTATTCATCGACGAAGCGATGACAGAGGTACGATCACTTTAAATTTAACCCATTTCATGCTGCAAAATTACGTGCAGCATGAATCAAAGCAGGCATTGGAGGAAGAATGGTCCGCAGTTATTTTACGCACGACAATTGGCTGGAAGAACAAGCATCCAAAGGAGTCCCTCTGTTATCCGATTGCTATGTAGAAGATCTTAGAACATTGCAATTGGGTTATTGGGACATAAGGGACTGTAATACAGCGCTAATACGATTCACCGACATGGGTGGGGTAACTGAAGCCCGGGTGCAAGAAATTCCCTCAGGGGGATCTCTTAAACCATTCAAGCTTGGTGTTGAAGAAATGGTCTATGTCCTTGGTGGGAGAGGATTTGCCTCTGTCTGGGGGGAGATTAGTAATGCTAAACGAGATTTCGAGTTTTCTGACAGGTCTGTCTTTGTTATACCTCGAAATGCATGGGCTGAAATAAGAAATATGGGTAACACTCCTGTACGCCTCCTCTATTTCAATTACCTTCCAATCGCCATGAGTACAATTCCTGATCCTGAATTCTTCATGAACAATGCTCATGTCAACAAAACAATTTTAGATAATGCTGATCAAGATTTTTTCTCAGAAGCAAAAGATATTGAGAAGAATTTCGGAAGCGCATGGGGCGCTGTCGGCGCTACCGTTTGGAGTGGCAACTTTTGGCCCGACCTTTTGGCGTGGGATAAGTTGACTGCAGCGGGAAGTCGTGGAGCTGGCGGATCGTCCATAGCGATGTACGTCCCCGATTCTGAAATATCCGCACACATGTCAGTATTTCCTCCAGGAACATACAAGAAAGCACATCGGCATGGGCCAGGAAGGCTTATTGTTATACCAGGAGGAGAAGGCTACTCCGTAATGTGGGGGGAAGGTGGAGAAAAGAAAATTTACCCCTGGCATGAAGGTAGTGCGGTAACACCGCCTGATCAGTATTTTCACCAACATTTCAATCTCGGTAACGCAGCAGCTCGGTATTTTGCTCTTCACCCTCCTGTTCAATTTCTAGGTAAAGATGAGGATGAAAAAGGTAATGCGGAAGGCGTAAATATTGAATATGTGGATGAAGATCCCTGGGTTAGGCAATATTTTGAAGAAGAATTAGCAAAACGAGGATTGGAATCAAGGATGCCTGATGAGGTATATACCAACCCAGATTTCACATTCAAAACTGCCTCTACTGCTTCCAAATAAGTCAAAATGGTCCTTAGTTAGGAGGTACTATGCTTACACAAGAGCAGAATGAACGGCTAACAAAAGTAGGTCCTGGTACGCCAATGGGCGAATTAATGCGCCGATACTGGCACCCGATCGCGGGCAGTGCGCAGTTAAATTCTGATAACCCTACTAAAGAAGTACGTCTCCTTGGTGAAGATCTTGTTCTTTACCGAGACACAAAAGGTACTGTTGGATGTATTGAGCCTTCGTGCGCCCATCGTAAAGCCAGCCTTGCCTATGGTATACCTGAAGAGAACGGTATTCGCTGCGCCTATCACGGATGGATTTTCAACGAGCACGGAGCTTGTGTTGATCAACCATCTGAGCCTGAAGGCTCCAAATTCAAAGATAAGGTGCACATCAAATCCTACCCTGTACAGGAACTCGGTGGCTTGGTATTTATCTATATGGGCCCCCTTCCCGTTCCAGCATTACCTAAGTGGGATGTTCTTTCTTGGGAAGGCCATAAAGATGCATGGTCAACATTATTGCCATGCAATTGGCTACAGTGCCAAGAGAATTCACTAGATCCATTACATTTTCTATGGCTCCACAGATATTGGGGTGGGTGGCAATTCAATCGGATGAAATCCCCAGAGGAAAGAGATGGTTGGAACGCAGTCATGGGATTTCGTGGGGCTGATCATCGAAAAATTGGATTTGAGATCACTGATTACGGTGTTATTAAGCGCCGCCTGGTTGAAGGAGAAGATGAGACTGATGATCATTGGGCTATAGGTCATCCAATACTTTTTCCAAACATCCTTCGTGTAAGTCATGGGCTAGAAATACGAGTGCCGGTTGATGACACTCATACTTTGCACCTCATCACTAATTATCGCCAATACCAGCAAGGGGAAAGCCCTCAAGAAGAAATCCCTTTTGATGAACGGTCGCTTTATGACGAAAATGGCCTAATAGTCCGTGACTATGTAGCCTCGCAGGATCAAGTTGCGTGGGTTATACAAGGTCCTGTAACAGACAGAACTACTGAGAGGCTAGGAGCAACTGATGTCGGGATCATAATGTTCCGAAGAATGCTTAATGAGCAGATGGATATTGTTGAAGACGGTGGTACTCCCATGAATGTCTATGACCAAGACCCTGGCACGATTGTACTGCCGTGTGAGTCGTATATGTATCCTGGTTACGATGAGATCGGTGGTCCTTTTAAAGGCAATGTACCGAGAAAACCTGATGTCGAGCAAATTCTTTCAGGTAGCGGCGCGAGGTTGAAAGAATGGGATGGTATCGAGAAAAAGCAGGTAATAAGTGGTGTATCTGAAGATACAGGCGGAGCTCTTCGTGACGGCGCCTGGTTCTCAGACGGCCGAAAGCATTAAAATCAAACAGACGCAAAGTAAAGAGGGGCTTGATGATCAAGCCCCTCTTTCGCATCAGTTTTTGAAATATCGGACTATTGCCATCGACCGAACGCCCATCCGCCACCAGTACCTGCAGGGGTTCGGTAGACAGGGACATATTCAATTAACTCAAAGTTAAGGTCAGTCCCTTCCATTGCACCACCAACAGCGATCCAATTTTGAGTTTCAGACGCTGCTGAATATAACCTGTTTCGGGGTATCGACATTAAAGTTTCGGAATCTTTTGTCGCAAGGGCATCCAAAACTGTTTTGTCTAACCATTCATCAACTACGAAATGGCTAAGCCCCCCAGATGCGATGATGGCAACTGTTTTTTCGCTGTCCCATGCGCGAATAGCGTCGGCAACTGCTCTACCAAATTCATATGAGCGTTTTGGTGTCGGTTGGTTTGGTGGGTAACACGTATTCTCAAATATTGGAAGAATTGTTCGTGGCTCATTATCAAACAATCGTTTTATTATAAAAGCAAATCCGTGAGGTAGCCCTTGGTCTCTTGGCTCAGTATCACGAACTGAACTCAACTCCCCTACTTCTTTAGGATAACGACGCGCTACGGTTCCGCCGTATTTTTCTTTGACATAAGTAAAATGAGAGACGTCAAAATCATGGTCGATCATATATTCAATGACATGACGACCTAGATCTGAAGCAACGGGAACATCCATTTCAACGTCACCGTAACCCTTTGCAATGGATTCCATAATGTCTGGTTCTCTAAACCCTGCAGCAAGAGTACGCGGCTTTATAGGAACAGATGGTCCCCAGAATACCGAAAAGGTAGGCATGTTATCTTCAAAAAACCATTCATCCTGATCGTCGGAAATTATCACCGTAATGTCTGGTTTGACTTCATTGAAAGTTTTTGCCAGTTCTGCGATACCACGCTGGCATGCATCAACCTGGGCCTGAAAAACTTCATCAGTCAAAGGTTTTTCTCGGATAGCAGTAGGGACTTTTTGTAATCCTTCGTCGTAAGGCATTGCAAAGCCTTCCGGAGGAAATACTAATTCTTGATGATTTAAATCACCTTGTGAGTAACGAGGCCATTGCTCTGCATTCAATGCAAGCATAGGACTATGTGAAGTCCCAGCCCCTAGAACGATCTTTGCCATATATACCCCCTTGAGAGTAAGTATCTGGGAATTATTTAAATGTAAAGGCCAGATTGTATATAAAAATTGATGGACTCAGTGTACACCTTAACATTTAAAATTGCCTGTATTAAGATAGCCTGTATTGACGGCATCAATTGAGCTTAAGGCTTGACATTGCAGGGTTTCACGTATATTCATTGTCTTAATAGGAGGAGACATGCTCAACGGACAGAGAATCATAGACATGCACGCGCATACGGTTGCGCCCCCAGAACTTTACGCCTTCAAATCCACTCTCCTTTCAGGACGTGGATACCATGGAAAAGGCGCATGGAGTTGCTCAGACGAACGCATAGTTCAGTTTGCGCAACAGAATATTGACATCATGGATAAGTTTGGAACTGATGTTCAGTTCCTTTCCCCACGTCCATTCCAATTAATGCACTCAGAAAAACCAGAATCAATAGTGCATTGGTTTGCGGAAGTAAACAATGATGTCATTGCACGACACGTAAAAGAATTTCCTGATCGTTTCCAGGGTATTGCAGGCTTGCCTCAGCTAAGTGAACAAAAAGATTCTTCACATGCGGTGCCAGAACTTGAAAGGTCAGTAAAAGAATTAGGGTTTATCGGATGCCTAATTAACCCAGACCCAGGTGAAGGTACTACCTACACTCCACCAATGGATGATGAATACTGGTTCCCCCTTTACGAAGCAATGGTAAAGCTAGATGTACCAGGATTAATTCACTCTGCTGCCTGTAAGGACCCAAGGGAATCCTACAGTGCTCACTTTATTACAACTGAATCGCAGGCAATTCTGAACATGATCCGCCCATCAAGCAAAGTATTTCAGACTTTCCCTAACCTCAAGATAATCGTCGCCCACGGTGGAGGATCAGTGCCTTACCAGATTGGTCGATGGAGGGTTCGTCGTAACAACGACATGAAAGCAAATCCTAACCTTGAGGATTTTGACACAAGTATTCGCCGGTTCTATTACGACACCAACCTTTACAACAAAGAAGCTCTAGACTACTGCTTCCAAATCTGTGGAACAGATCGTGTAATGTTTGGAACAGAAAACCCCGGTAGTGGTACTTCTATTGACCCGAAGACCGGTAAGCAGACCGATGATTTAGCTCCAGTAATTGATGAAATTGCGTGGCTAACTCCAGAGGACAAGAAAAACATATTCGAAGATAACGCACGACGAGCGTTTACTCACGGTAAGTTTTAATATGCTTTCCTTCTGCTGGCTGAAATTCAGCCAGCAGAAGGATTCTTGATTTTATTCATCTAGTACGGGAGGACACTATGGCAGACAGAGAATTAATCACCATTGTGGAAGGGCCAAAGGGTAAGGCTGAGGTCTATGAAGTATCAGACGATAGCTCAAGCACGTCCGCTACCTCAGGTGTTATGTCTTCTAGCTACGAAGTAGTAATGGGCAGCACGACGGAGACTGTTATGACTTTAGGGGAGGCTTCAATCGTCGCCCATGAGTTGTCTGGCGCCGATAATTAATTTTTCATTTGCATTTAGTCACTCAGAGAGAGAGGCGTAGGCCTCTCTCTATTTTTGCGTCTATTTGATACTCTATGAGTAGGTAACTCATGGAATCTTCAAATAAATCAAAACGTAATTTTCTTTTTTTCGTAATAAGCGTTTCTCCTTTCCTCGCATTAGTTGCTTTGCTGACGTGGGGTCAATTCCGAACCGATGACTCTTTAGGTATGGCTCAAAGTCATTCTCAATTCAATGATATGCCCAGTGAATATAAATTAGCCCCTACTTTCGCAGGGAATGACATATATACAGGTAAAGCTATTGATTTCGATGAATCCCAAGCAAAGGCCACAATGGTTACTTTCTGGTCTTCCTGGTGCGTTTCTTGCAAGTCAGAAGCTGCACAAATTGCGAAGCTCTATAAGGACTACGAGGGGCAGCCAGTTGAATTCATTGGGATTTCAATTTGGGACGAATCCGGCAGTGCATACCGATATATAGAAAATTTTGCTATCCAGTACCCTAATATCCTGGATTCTCGTGGTCGCGCAGCGGTCGCGTTTGGAGTAAGAGGTGTACCAGAAAAATTTTTCATTGACTCCAATGGCCGTGTAGTACATCAGATCAACGGACCTACAACTCCTTCAAAAGTTCGTAATGTTATTGATTCGCTTCTTCAGTCATGAAGGCTGAGAAGGCAAAACCGGAAATTACTATTCAAGAGGCTATTGAAACTTGGTATAAATCAAATGGAAGAGATCTCCCTTGGCGCCGAACTAAAGATCCTTACAAAATTTTAGTCTCAGAGATAATGCTGCAACAAACGCAAGTAAGCAGAGTGGTTCCAAAATATATGCAGTTTGTTAAGGAATTTCCGTCTTTTCCTTTGCTTGCAGAAGCTCCCGTAGCTGAAGTTATTCGCATATGGTCCGGAATGGGCTACAACAATCGAGCTGTGCGCCTGCACAAACTTGCTGGAATAGTAGCTTATGAATTGAAAGGTGTCTTACCTAGCACAGTAGAGGAACTCAAAAAATTACCCGGGATCGGTGAATATACTGCGGCCGCAGTAGCATGCTTCGCATTTGGTTCAACTCATCCAATTCTCGATACTAATATTTACCGTGTCTTGAGTAGGATTTTCCATGGAACTAATCCTCCTTCAAAACAAGTCCTTCATGTCCTTGCAGGGGAATTAACACCGAAAGCTGCTTCTGCATCCTCTTGGAGCCAAGCACTTATGGATATTGGTGCAACCATATGCAATATTAGGCGCCCTCAATGCATTAGCTGCCCTGCTATGAAGTACTGCCACGCAGCACCTAAATTGCAGGACGGATCGAGTCAGATGTTAGCTGTCGACTCAGCTCCTCCTATCCCCAAGCAATCCAAATTCCACGGTTCTCCACGGTATTTTCGCGGGCGGATAATCGATATATTGATAAACGCTGGTGAAAATGGAGTTTCTGAGGAGGAGCTAATACGTTCGCTAGAAAACAATGATTTTGACATCAATGGTTTAATAACTGCCTTAGAATCGGATGGCTTGGTTAAGCGCGTGCCTGGGAGAATCACGCTCCCATGAGTAATTGAAAAAATTGCCGCACTGCGGGTCGGAGTTTTTCCCAAGGGTCTATTTCGCTTTTTTGTATAGGATCCACTAATTGCCAAATAGGTATTCCTTCTTGTGAGGTCCACAACCCATCGAACCAAAACCCTTCGTCAGCATTTTCATTTGGCCTATATGTCTTCCCTACTAAGCCAGAGGCTCCTTGAGATTCCCAAGCATTGAGTAATATGCCGGATTTAGCTATTGCAATCGCTTCGGTCCAATAGCATTTACGTTCATCACCTTCGTACCTACTCATCAGCTTGATCAGCTCGTCGGCTCTTTGAAAACCTGAAAGTCCAGAATCGAAATGCCGCCTAGTGTGCAAGCTGCACCATGAGGGCTCCAGGGCCGGTATCTGCACTCCGCCATCAGTAGCTATCGTGATTTCATTATCTAATCTTGAGGCGCTTGCGGCTTTTGCAACTGCGATAGCCAAATGTGAGCCCTGTGTCTCTTTATCATCTTCGTCGATGCTCAGGTCGAGTCGTTGCTCAGAAGAGATATTTATATCAAGCCCATTGAGCAGCCGTGCTATACGCTCTATCTTCGCACTGTTAGATGTCGCTATACGTAAGTTAATCATTGTATGCGGCCAAATTCCTTCTCCAGGGATTGAAGGGAGATACGCAAAAGTGTAGGTCTTCCATGGGGGCAATGATTAGGATTGCCCTCGTTCACCAAGGCGTTACCGAGCGCCTGTATCTCGCTAATGCTGAGTTTCTGCCCAGCGCGTATTGCACTGTGGCATGCTAAGGAAGCAGCAATATTAGCATGCGTATCTGTCAAATCTGTATTTCTTGCTAGTGACTGAAGTGTTTCGTTGATAAATTTTTTGATATCCATGCTCCGGCCAACCAAGGGTACGCTTCGTATCAGCAAAGAATCATTCCCAAATGCTTCGAAATTAAGCCCGTAGCGCTCAAAAGAATTTGAATATGACGAAATTACATCCATTTGCTCGGGAGTAAGATCTACCACTATCGGTTGGAGCATCGGTTGAATTTCTGGCGCTTTGAGCTCCCACTGACTTAACAATCGATAATACAAAAGAGATTCATGAGCGGAGTGCTGGTCGATGAGGTACATCCCATCCCCACCATCAGCGACAAGAAACATATTTGCTATCTGTCCTACCATTTCTAGATGAGGGAAATTTGTACTTGATCCAACAATTGTGTCCGGGATTTGTTCAGCACGTTCAGGAAATCGAGATGCGTAGGTCCCATCGAGATTAGCAGGAAACCCAAATCCGGGCTGATTACTTGCTTCAGGAACAGCAGTATATGAATTAATAGCGATGCCGTGAGCCTCAATGACTGGGTATTGCTTCAATATGGCTTCCCTGATTGCCCGATGGACACTAGAGAAACCATCATTTTCATTTACTAGTCGTACTTCTCTTTTGTTGGGATGCACATTGACATCAACTTCAGTAGACGGAATCTCTAGGAATATAACTGAAATTGGGTAATTGCCTTGCATCAGTAGGCCTCTGTATGCTTCTTCAATTGCAGCAGCGATGGATCTATTGGTAATCCATCTCCCATTGATGAAAATACTTATACCAGTCCTATTGCCCTTGTAGTGCTCAGGGGCCGAGGTGAGGCCCATTACCTGGTATCGCCCAGCATGTGAATTAACCTCTATCATTGAGTTTGCTTGGTTAACCCCACGCAATGCGCTAATAACATCTCTCAACTGCCCATTTCCCGATGTTACTAGTTTATTTTTGTTATCTGCAGTGTACGTAAATTTGACATGCGAATTTGCTAAAGCCAAATGTTCTACTGTGTTCAGGATTCTCGATCCCTCAGCCTGGTATGACTTTATGAATTTTAGCCGTGCAGGAATGGTCGAAAATAGTGATTCAACAAGAATCGAAGTTCCAAGTGATGCGCCAACCTGCTGGGGTGGAGATATTTGCCCGTTCTCAATATTTGCCAAAAAAGCGCTATCTGAGCCGGTAGGTCGTGTAACAAGCGTCACTTTACTTGCGGCAGCAATGCTCGCTAGAGCTTCTCCCCGAAATCCAAATGTACTGATACTCGATAAATCTTCAACTGTTGCAAGCTTACTAGTGGCATGGCGATGAAACGCCAGATCTATCTCATCAGGTGAAATGCCACATCCATTATCAGTGACTCGAATCCAAGACAAGCCACCAAGCTCAACTTGGATTGAAATTTCAGTTGAACCAGCATCAATAGAGTTTTCTACAAGCTCTTTGATTACTGACGCAGGTCTTTCTATAACTTCCCCCGCAGCAATCCTGGCAGCAATTTCAGCTGGCAATACTTTAATACTCATTCAGTCCTTACTTTATCAACCAGTCTATAGACAAGTAAATAAGACCTAACATTACGCAAATTATATATTGAGCAATTCTTTTATTTGCTTAACCGAAGCACCTGGGATAATGGTACCGTCTATAACTAAAAGTGGTCGCCTCCAGTAGCGCGGTTCTTCAAGTAAAAGCTCGAACATGGCTTCTTCAGTCAATGTCTCCGCCAATATTCCACTCTTTTTGAACGCAGCAGATTTAAAGTTGAAAATGGTGCTAGGCAACTGATCACCCAAAAGTTTTCTTAGTTCAGCATCTGAAAATTTTTCTTTAAAAAAATCTTTTTCCGTAAAATCCTGACCTGCCTGCAAAAGCAACGCTTTTGCTGTTCGGCAGGTTCCTCATTTCGCCCAATGTGCTAAAAATACATCTTTCACTATTTCACCTCAATTCGCATTTTAGGCGCAAAGAATACCATCGTCCAAGTATCTGTAGTGCTATCATTCTGCTATGACTGAATTTATTTTATTGCTAGTTAGATGGATTCACTCTGTTGCAGCACTAACATGGGTTGGTGGCGCTATTTTTTACTGGTTCATCATGAGGCCATCGATACAAACAGGAATATTACCGGATCCAATCATTCAGTTTGCCCGGAAAGAATTTGGACAAATCGTTATTCTCTCAATGTGGGCACTGCTAATTACTGGAGCTATTCTATTCTTTGAAAGAATTTCCTTACCATCAGCCACCCCTATCTATGTGATGGTACTTGCCATAAAAGTAGCGCTGTCTGCCTGGATGTTCTTCCTTACCGTAGGACCCAAAGGTCGAGCTGCTATTAAAGTCGCACGCCAGGGTAGATGGCGGAATATGGTTGATGCGTTAGGCCATATTAATATGACCGTTATTTTAGGCTTGGCAATATTTTTACTGTCAGACTACTTAAGGCAAATCATAGAAAATCACGTATCATAGATGCATTATGAAAAAAGATTTACTCGGAATATTAGCTTGCCCTGTAGACAAAAACTCCCTTGAACTAATCATTCAAGACGAGAACAATAATGAAATTATTAACGGTAGCTTGGTTTGTAACTCCTGTAGTAGGACTTTCCCCATTGTTAATGCAATACCAAATTTCTTGATTTAATTCACACATATACACTTTATAGATATAGACATCCTAAATTAATATGGGTATATTAATTATATTATTAGTTCACACTAATAATATTACTTAGTAGTATTTTATCAAAATGGGATGGGAGAGCGTATGAAGTTACTTGCATTAATTTCTGCATTGGTTCTTGCAATGGCAACCGTTGCCTGTAGCAGTGACCCTGAAATTGTAGAAAAAATCGTAGAAGTAGAAGTGGAAAAGATTGTCGAGAAGACAGTTGAAGTACCTGTAGAGAAGGTTGTAGAAAAAATTGTCGAGAAGGAAGTAGAAGTTACTGTCGAGAAAATCGTCGAAAAGCCCGTGGAAAAAATTGTAGAGAAAACCACTACAGTTGAGGTAGAGAAGGACCCAGGTTCGTTGGTAATCTATTCGGGTCGTAAAGAGAGCCTTGTCGGGCCTATCATCGAGCAATTCGCTGACGCTACTGGCATTAAAGTTGATGTCAAATACGGAAAATCAGCAGCAATGGCAGCAACCCTCAATGAAGAAGGTTCTAATAGCCCTGCAGATGTATTTTATGCGCAGGATCCAGGAGCCCTTGGTTCAGTAGAGGGCATGATGCAGGCATTACCTACTGCAACGTTGGAGAAAATTCCAGCATGGGCACAGGATGATGACGGCAAATGGGTTGGTGTATCTGGCCGGGCTCGAGTGCTCGTCTACAGCCCTACCCGCGTAAAGGACAATGAGCTACCTAACACCATTCTTGAGCTTACCCACCCAAGATACAAAGGGCGCTTAGGCTGGGCACCAACCAATGGTTCCTTGCTAACGATGATTACCGGAATGCGTGAGGTATGGGGCGAGGAAAAAACCTCAAACTGGATAAAAGGCTTACTAGCCAATGATATCAAGATATACCCCAAGAACACACCTCAGGTTCAGGCTGTTCACGATGGTGAAATCGATTTTGGTCTAGTAAATCACTATTACCTCTATCGCTTCGTTACAGAAGCCGGTGAAGATTTCAAGGCACGTAACTACCACGTTCCAAGTGCAGGACCTGGTGCGCTAGTGATGGTTTCTGGTGCTTCTGTACTTAAAACAGCAAAAAACAAGGATAACGCTGAGCGATTTATCAATTTCATGATTTCAAAGGTCGCACAGCAGTACCTGGCAGGACAAATTTTTGAATACCCATTAGTTGATGGAGTGAAAACTAACCGTTTGCTTACTCCAATAGCTGATATCAAACAACCAGATATTGCCCTCTCTGATCTATCAGACTTGGCAGGAACAACCGACCTATTGCGTTCATTGGGAGCTCTTCCATAACGCAATAGTTAACATATAGGTTTAACCCCAACAGAAACGGCACACACACACGATGATACGACTTTGGGGGACCTAAAATCGGCCATGTGCACCCATGGCTGGGCACGATGAAGAAACGCCTTTTGGTGTTCGTCGAGCAAAACCACTGTCCGTTGAAGGCGCCGGTATATCCGGCGCCTTTCTTATTACTATGTTCGCATTGACATCAATATAGAGTTTGTATATATTAACTTTAATACTTAGTACGTACATAGTTCTAAGGTGATAACAAAGTGGAGCGTATATGAAGATATTCAGTTTAATTTCTGCAGTGGTCTTAGCGATGGCATTAGTTGCTTGTAGTAGTGACCCTGAAATTGTCGAAAAAGTTGTAGAAGTAGAAAAAATTGTTGAGGTCGAGAAAGACCCAGGTTCATTGGTGATCTACTCAGGTCGTAAAGAGAGCCTCGTTGGTCCTATCATAGAGCAGTTTTCAGACGCTACTGGCATCGAAGTTGAGGTCAAATACGGAAAATCTGCAGCAATGGCAGCAACCCTCAGTGAAGAAGGTTCAAACAGCCCTGCGGACGTATTTTATGCACAGGATCCAGGAGCGCTTGGTTCAGTAGAAGCCATGATGCAGGCATTGCCGGCTGCAACATTGGAGAAAATTCCAGCATGGGCACAGGATAATGATGGCAAATGGGTCGGTGTATCTGGCCGAGCTCGTGTCCTTGTCTACAGTCCTGACCGTGTAAATGCTAATGATTTGCCAAAGGACATCAGTGAACTAACTGACTCGAAGTGGAAAGGGCGCCTTGGATGGGCACCAACAAACGGTTCCCTGCTAACAATGATTACCGGAATGCGTAAGGTATGGGGCGAGGAAAAAACCGCAGAGTGGATCAAAGGCTTGCTGGCAAACGATATAAAGATTTACCCAAAGAACACTCCTCAAGTTCAGGCCGTTCACGATGGTGAAATCGACTTGGGTCTAGTAAATCACTATTATCTCTATCGATTCGTTACAGAAGCCGGTGAAGATTTCAAGGCACGTAACTACCACATTCCTAGTGCTGGCCCAGGTGCTTTAGTCATGGTTTCTGGTGCGTCAGTTCTTAAAACAGCAAAAAACAAAGATAATGCTGAACGATTTATCAATTTCATGATTTCAAAGGTTGCACAGCAGTATCTTGCAGGGCAAATTTTCGAGTATCCTCTTGTAGAGGGAGTAAAGACTAACCGTCTTCTTACACCTGTAGAGGATATCAATCAACCAGATATCGCCTTGTCTGACCTATCAGACTTGGCGGGCACAACAGAATTATTGCGTTCATTGGGGGCATTGCCTTAACGCAATACTAACTATGGAGGTACCCCCAATAGAAACGACACGACACACGATGATACGACTTTGGGGACCCGATCATTCGGCCAGGTGCACCCTTGGCTGAGTGGCGCGATGAACAAACGCCTCCCGGGAGTTCATCGGGCAAACAACCTTTCGGAGGCACTAGGTCTAACCTGGTGCCTCCCCTTTTCATATTAATTCCAGCATTGCTCATAGGGGTATTGATACTGATACCACCTTGTTACCTGCTTATCCGATCTGTTGGCTCTGGCAGCAGTGCAATGGACATACTAACTTCGCAACGAACCTTAGAAATACTTTTGCGTACGCTTTTACTAATGCTAAGCGTCAGCTTTTTTTGCTGCATATTAGGAGTTTCGCTTGCTTGGCTTACAGTAAAGACCAATATGCCCTTACGCAAAGTTATTGGAATACTTACAAGCTTGCCATTAGTCATTCCAAGCTATGTATTTGGGCTCCTTGCGATAACAGCCTTAGGTCCTTACGGAAAACTTCAACAATTCCTTGAACCCATTGGCGTAGAGAAAATTCCTTCATTCTACGGGTTCTGGGGTGCTACCTTTGTATTGGTTTTCCTCTCGTATCCATATGTGATGCTTCCAGTACGAGCAGCATTCAAACGAATAGACCCAGCTTTTGAAGAAGCTGCCAGAGGGCTAGGTAAAAACGCGACTCAAACGTTTTTTTCCATCACTCTGCCAATGCTGAGACCATCAATAGTTGCAGGGGCTTTACTCGTTGCACTTTATACATTAAGTGACTTTGGTGCGGTCTCACTTCTAAGGTATCAAACGTTTACATGGGCCATTTTTATACAATACGAGACAGCCTTTGATCGAAGTATTGCTGCAGCTCTCTCACTAGTCTTGGTTGGGGTAGCGCTAATATTGGTATTTGTAGAAAGCTTTAGCCAAGGGAAGAGTAGGTATTACCGTATCTCCCCCGGCAATCAACGCACGAATAAAATAGTTGATCTTGGGTCATGGCGATGGGTTGCCCTAGCCTATTCCTCATTAGTGATTGGGCTATCGTTAGTTATGCCTGTCTCCATATTAGTCTATTGGGTGATTCGCGGCATTTCAGTTGGTGAACGTTTTGACCTTCTCTGGGAACACACTTTCAATACTGTCTCGATTGCTTTTTTTGCAGCACTCGCCACAGCCGTAGCTGCAATTCCAATTGCGGTACTTAACGTTAGATACAAATCACGTATTTCTATTGCCATAGAGCGAATGACTTATGTGGGATTTGCATTACCAGGACTTGCAGTTGCGTTGGCCTTTGTATTTTTCGGAACTGCGGTACCAAACCCTCTGTATCAAACAACAACTATATTGGTAATTGCCTATCTAGTACTTTTTCTTTCAGCCAGCGTGGGAAGCACCCAGGCAGCTTTATTGCAAATCAGCCCACGGCTAGAAGAGGCTTCGCGTAGTTTAGGGAAATCTTCCTTGCAGTCTTTCCGCCTGATTACTCTACCTCTAGCATTGCGAGGTATATTCGCTGGTTCTGGCCTTGTTTTTCTATTAACTATGAAAGAACTACCGGCAACGTTGATTTTAAGCCCGCCTGGTTTCAGGACACTGGCTACATCTATTTGGAGTGCTGCATCTGAGGCATTCTTTGCACGAGCAGCTCTACCAGCGCTAGTATTAATCCTCATAGCAGGCGTTCCAATGGCTCTATTACTTATTAGGGAAAATAATAAAGATTAAGCCACCGAGGTAATCTCTATACCTGCCTCACGAGCAGCGCGCTGAATTACCAATGTCGTGGTTATAGCCAATATACCGTGTGCCCCTGCTTTCGCTAAAACATCAGTACTTACTGTTTTCAACGCCTCTGCCTGCTCCCCGGACACACCAAGCTCTGCCGCAACACCATCCATATCACGCACGAAGCGTTTTACTAGTTCGTCGTTTGTACGTAGGGCAAAAAGCGCTTTGTTAAGTGGGTAGGTTTCAGGTGTGGGATATTTGTAGAACTCGTATCCTTGGCCTTTAAATTCAAAGCCTCCATATTTAGGGATATCGCGCGGTTCTTGGCCTCGGCCCCCTCGATCAGGAATAAAGCGCATGACTCCGTGGCCGTGATGAGAGGTTGGCTGATAACTGAGCAATTCGCCACGCTTGTTACCAATTGCGCCAAACATAATTAGCCATGGGAGCAATTCAGTATTCCCTACTTCATCGAGTTGTTCACCTGTAAGGTCCAGCAGTGATTCGGGGCGGCCCTCTTCTAATTCTTGAATAACCCAGTGATCAAATTCATACTCTGGATAGAAATATTTCCAGGTTCCTGGGTAGTGAGATAGCCCTCCACTTGCAAGGATTGCTACTTTTTCTGGTCTTTGATCTATTACTTTCCGGATAGCTTCGCCCACTTGAATACAGCGCTGTGCGGTAGGTAGTGGGGGTAAATAAACATTCACAAACATCGGGATAATTGGAATTGAACGACCTTGGTGAATGTACTCCAAAGGAGTAGCAAATGCGTGCCCCAACAAAGCCTCGTGGGCGTAAGCCAAATCTATTCCCTCTTCTACTAGTCCATTAAGTAAATCGACGGCCAGCCCTTGGTGAATTGGGACTTCATAGTCATGCCCTGCAAATTCAGCAGTCGCAGTATCTCCTGTAACTATCGCAAATGCCGGGACTGAGCCTGGGAAAAAAGTCTCTACATGATCAATCCCAATCAGAATCAGCGCGTCAGGATTGGTAGCATCAAGCTCTGAGCCCAAAATTCCCATTGCATCAATCCCTGCTTGTAATTGAGCCTGATCTTCTTGAGGGGGCCTAGTAAGCAATTGGGGTGCATGCACCGATCCAGCCGCCCATACGATTTCTCCCATTTTTGTCTCCTATTAATTCAGTACTACGCCACCATCAACTATTAACGTCTGGCCGGTTATGAAATCACTCTCTTTAGAGATAAAGAAAATTCCTGCGCCTACAAGGTCTTCTGGGACTTCTATCCTTTTGATCGACCGATCCGGTATTCTAGCCGCAAACTGTTCAATATCATGCTCTTCCGTTTCACTTGCAGTTAAGCCAGGTGCAATAGAGTTAACAGTGATATTCCAATCGCCAACTTCTCTAGATAGCACACGCGTTATGGCAATTACTCCGCCTTTGGAAGCGACATAATGCACCAAGTTTGCTCGGCCATTGAAATAAGTGCCAGAGCTCATGTTAATTATTTTACCGTATTTTCGTTCTTTCATATGAGGCAGTACAGCCCGTGTCGACAGGAATACTCCCTTTAAGTTAACTGCTAGCATTCGATCGAATTCATCTACAGGAATTTCTTCAAGTGGAGCTCTAGTATGCTGAACCCTTATTGCTATAGCAGCATTATTTACCAATCCATCGATTTTACCAAAATGCTTAATGGTTTCAGATGCCATAAATTCAGTTTGCATCTGATCCGATACGTCGACTTGTACTGCTAGGGCATTGCCACCCGCTTCATTAATTTCTATGGCCGACGCCTCCGCGGCCTCACCGTTTATGTCGGCTAATACAACGCTTGCGCCTTCACGAACATACCCATCAGCAAAAGCTCTACCTATTCCAGCCGCGCCTCCGGTTATGATTATTACTCGGTCATCTAGTCGTCCCATATCTACTCCTTTAAACCCCAAATCCGTCTGGAGCCTGCCAACGGTGCATCCAATCAACAATAGAATCTAATGGCAAAACATCAGCATATTTACTATGCATGTCGAATAAATTAATTGCATGGGGTGCTTCATGCCTGTCAAAAACGCACTCTTCTGCAACAACCATTCGATAGCGATTAGTGCACCCGTCGACTACTGAAGCTCTCACACAGCCGCTCGTGCTCTCTCCTGCCACTATTACCGTATCGATACCAAGCGCTGTTAAATGTCCGGCTACAGGTGTTCCCCAAAATGCACTGGGGGAGGTTTTTTTCAATAGAACTTCCCCCTCTATCGGGGCAAGCTCGGGGATTATGTCGTACTTATCCTCGCGAGTTTTGTTTCCGTCTCCCATATAGCCTGCGCGCCCTTCACCAGTACTAGTGATTCCAGACCATCCAATTACTCCAGATTCCCTCTCTGGAAGACCCGTCACATGTACCACTGGTATGCCTACTTCACGAGCAGTAGCTAGAAGTTTCTGAATATATGGCAGCGAATCCCACGCTGCTAGGCCGCAGCTGCCTGGCCATTCATCCATTGCTTCAATAAGAGGTAACGGCTTATCTCCAAAAACCCATCGGTATAGATCAATCATCAATAGTGCGGGCCTTGCACCAAATCCTCTCAGCTTATGGCCACTTGCATTAATATGGGTCTTATCATGTTCACTCAGGTATTGATCCCAAACACGTTCCATATGCAAACCTCCAATCGGACGCTAACCGTATCATAGAAACCCGTGGTAAATTAATAGTGGAGTCATAATGTACGCTAGCGTATTGCGGTTCGAATCGAATACCAAAGATTTAGAAGAGATAGAAGCTCTTTTCGAGAAGTCATTAATACCAGAAATGCGGCTTCAAAATGGGTATGAAGGCTGTTATTTCCTCCGTGCCTCTAAAACGCAAGGTTTGGCCGTCACTTTGTGGGAGTCAAAAGACGCCCTTGAAGCGAACAATCAGAACGAGGCTTTCAGCACTATCCTTAGATCATTTGTAGAAGACTTGGGTGCGGAAGTCAGAATGAAGCCTTATCAAGTCCGCTACGCAGACCATCAAATGCACCCTTAATCTTCTAGCTGCGTTGTCTGGGCACCCTTACGCGTTATCGTTATATGCGAAAACGTACTACCCGGAACTGCTCCGTGCCAGTGCTTTTCTCCAGCAGGTGCGAAAACAACCTCTCCAACAACAAGCTCAGATTCAACCGATTCCGTTACAACAATTCCTTTTCCCTCAGTAACGATGAGTATTTGGTCGCTTTCATGAACATGAAATTTATTCTTAACCCCTGTTCCAAAGTTGACAATACTGCAATTGAAATCATCACTAGAAGGTGCAAGTGGCTGCCTTGAAACGTCGTCACTTGTAAAAAGTGAACTTGCTGCAGATTCTTTATCAATCTCATTTATCTTCCGAATTTCCATAATTACTCCTTACGTGTTGGACATGACTTTGAGCTAACACTTACTATTATGCAATGTACATTCAGGATGAAGGACCTAAATCACCGCTTTATACTCGAATGTCGATAGAGCTACTGGGATATGAATACCTTGAGCAGGCTACTGACAATTCAGCCCAAAGGGTCACTCTAAATACCACCAGAGGGCCTATAGAGGGTATATATCACGAACCAATGCATTCTGAAAGTTTTGCAGTGGTATGGGCTTCCGGAGCAAGAGGTGGATTTGACGGGCCCTCGAACGCAATTTATGCAGATCTAGCAGAATATTTTGCAGAATCCAATATTGCCTCCTTTCGCGTAAATTATCGCCATCCGGCAAATTTAGATGAATCAACACTGGATATTCTTGTTTCTGTATGGCATATGGCAAATTTAGGGTTTTCAAAAGTTGCATTAGTTGGTCATTCTTTTGGTGGAGGCGTGGTCCTCTCTGTTTCCCGATACACAACTCATGTGCGTGCAGTTGCCGTTCTAGCAAGTCAGACAGATGGGGCCGAAGAGGCTGTTTTGCTTAATGGAAGACCGATTCTGGTAGTACACGGCGAGGCGGATGCCGTATTGCCGGTGGCAAATGCCCAAACAATTTACGATTGGTCATCAAATCCCAAAGAGTTAGTTACGTTTCCACAAGGCGGGCATGGATTGCGGGAATGCCCAGAAGAGTTACGGACGCTGCTTAAAGACTGGGTTGTAAAGGTACTAATCTAACCAAATCATATATAGTGTGCATGAATGGAGGGCATTATGCTGTCTCAGGAATTAAATGATCGGCTAACTAGAGTTGGACCGGGTACTCCTATGGGCAACCTTATGCGTCGCTATTGGCATCCTATAGCAGCAAGTGTGCAGCTGGACGCAGAGAACCCCACAAAAGAAGTACGGCTCCTTGGTGAAGATTTAGTTCTCTATAGAGATTCCAGTGGTCAAATCGGCCTGATTGAGCCAAGCTGTGCTCATCGCAAGGCGAATCTCGCGTATGGAATCCCTGAAAGCAACGGCATTAGATGCGCTTACCACGGTTGGATTTTCAATGAAACTGGGGCATGCGTAGATCAGCCCTCAGAGCCAGAAGGCTCTAAATTTAAAGAAAAAGTACATATTAAAGCTTATAAAACTCAAGAACTCGCGGGGCTTATATTTGCATATTTAGGACCAGAACCTGCGCCTCTTTTGCCACGCTGGGATATCTTGGTTTGGCCTGGTGTTAAATATGCCTACGCGACTGTACTCCCTTCTAACTGGCTACAATGCCAGGAAAATTCATTAGACCCCTTACATTTTCAATGGCTGCATCGTTACTGGGGCGGCTGGAATATGAACCGCTCAAAACCTCAAGAAGAAAGAGATGAGTGGAATTTAAGAGTCTCCCATCGAGGAGCAGATCACAAGCGAATCGGTTTTGAACTCACTAACTACGGAGTAATAAAACGACGCATCGTTGAGGGCGAGACAGAAAATGACAATCATTGGCGTATAGGCCACCCAGTATTATTTCCCAACATTTTACGAGTAACTAGCTGTCTGCAATTTCGCGTACCTATTGATGACACGCATACCCTTCATATTCGGTTTGAATATAGGCAATTACGAGATGGAGAAGTCGATACAGGAATTACAACTTATGAAGATAGGCCTCTCTATTTCGAAAATGGAGGCATCAGAAACGACTATGTTATGGGTCAAGATATAACAGCATGGGTCATACAAGGACCTATAAGTGATCGTACTACCGAACACCTGGGCGTGTCTGATATAGGAATTATCATGTATCGCCGTCTCCTCGA
>JAKUPZ010000013.1 GCA_022449765.1 Dehalococcoidia bacterium
TTGACACCCACTATCTCAACTTCATCTCCTGGATGAATGGTTCCTCGCTCTACACGTCCAGTAACAACAGTACCTCGACCCTTGATTGAGAAAACGTCCTCAACAGGCATCAAGAAATCACCATCGCGTGGGCGTTCAGGAACCTCAATATATTCGTCAATTTGCTTTACTAATTCGAGAACACCAGCGTATTCAGGAGCGGAAGCATCTGTACTGGTTGACTCAAGAGCACCAAGTGCGCTCAACCGAACAATCGGAGTGTCATCTCCAGGGAAATTATACTTGCTCAGAAGCTCACGTATTTCTAATTCAACCAGCTCAAGCAACTCTTCATCGTCCATCATGTCACACTTATTTAGTGCTACGACGATCTTAGGCACTTCAACCTGTCGAGCAAGCAATATGTGCTCACGAGTCTGAGGCATTGGACCATCTGGGGCAGAAACTACAAGTATCGCACCATCCATCTGTGCAGCACCTGTAATCATATTTTTAATATAGTCAGCGTGACCAGGGCAATCCACGTGAGCATAATGTCGAGTTTCCGATTCATACTCAACATGAGAAATATTAATTGTTACACCACGTGCTTTTTCTTCAGGTGCGCTGTCGATCGAATCGAACGCACGAAAAGAACCTGTCCCCGCTGTGGCAAGCACCTTAGTGATAGCAGCGGTCAATGTCGTTTTCCCATGGTCGACGTGACCAATAGTACCTACATTAAGGTGGGGCTTATTCCGTTCAAACTTTTGCTTCGCCATCTAACTTTCTCCTCTATCGTTGCGACTTCATGAGTCTTTATCAACAATCTACTTATCTTTCCTACACTGCCTCTATATCATCGAATGGAGCCCACAATCGGACTTGAACCGATGACCTCGTTCTTACCAAGAACGTGCTCTACCGTCTGAGCTATGTGGGCTAATCGCCAGCCTGCCAACACCATGGTGTGGTGGAGGGAACAGGATTCGAACCTGTGTAGCCCGAAGGCGTCAGTTTTACAGACTGATGGATTTAGCCACTCTCCCATCCCTCCGCAAGGCCATTGCCTAGTTTATCACCCCAATCTCGTTCCAGACAAAGCCTGGAGCCCGAGGAGGGAATCGAACCCACAACCTGCCGATTACAAATCGGCTGCGCTAGCCGTTGCGCCACTCGGGCTAGGACGGCACTCGCAGAATTAAAAAGACGGCCCGAAGGCCATCCGTTGAATTATAATTTTTGGCACGCCACTCAGTCAATATTTACCTTTGTTTTAATATTTGAAAAAGTAGTAAAAGCATTTATATTGCCCAAAGACAAGGAGTAGCTATGAGACCAAGCCTCATTTTTCTAGGGCTATTTTCGATCTTAATGCTTATTTATTTCGCTCTATCAACTTTTGTACAAGCAAGCCATATTTTCCTATTACAATTAGCACTAATATTAGTGCTGTTAGTCATCACTCGATGGTTTCGGCATCGTAATCATTAAAATTAAAAATCGACATTTAAGGTGGTAACAACCTGATTAGTTACATCTAAGACGCGCACGGCATTATTCTTTGTATCAGCAACAAATATTTTATCTCCTGCTATCGATATCCCTCTCGGCTCGTTAAATCTTGCATCAGCAAAATTACCATCCCTAAATCCTTTTTGTTTCACCCCTGCAATTGTGCTCACTCCTTCAGTGGTTAAACCAATGCGCCTAATCTTGTGATTGTGAGTATCCGAAATGTAGAGTACTCCTCCATTTTCAGTAACTCCCTGAGGCATTCTTAACCTTGCCTCCGGCATCGCACCGTCAATGTCCCCCGAATCGAATTTAGCATTGCCCAATATTGTCCAAACTGCATGAGATGTGGTCAGATCAGCGCAACGAACTGCACTAGCAACGGTATCTAAGAAATAAATCACTCCATCTTCGTCTGAGGCAATTGCACTAGGGTCTAGAAGCAATGCTTCTTCTGGCGCACCATCCTTAAATCCTTGTACTCCTTGTCCTACAACTGCCTGAATCACACCGCTGTCTAGGCTATATGTCCAAATTTGGGACCTCCCATTCATTGAAATGTACAAATCTCTACCTATCAAAGTCATGTCCCATGGTGATTCCAAGTCGATCTCTAATGCTGGGCCGCCATCAACCCTTCCTCCCGCTGGAAAGCCAGTTCCCGCTATTGTGTCCACATTCGAAAATTCAAGATCGATCATACGGATCAAATGATTAGTTGTATCAGCCGCAAAAAGAATTTCTCCAAGCTGGACAAGTCCTTGTGGTTGACTGAATTGTGCTGTCTCAAAAGAACCATCAGACATTCCTTCAATTCCGTTCCCAATGAGTGTCTGGATCTCACCATCAAGGCTAGCTACAATTATTCGGTTATGCCCTGTGTCAGAAATAAACAATCGATCATTATCGAAGTCTGTTAACACATGTGTGGGAAATCGAAGATTCTGGTTATATTGCATATGGATTTCTCATTTGTTTTAAACCTACAGTCACCTTTCTAATTCTAATGTATATAATTAGCTAATGATTACCTATGAACCCGTCATTGGCCTTGAGGTCCATGCACAATTGAAAACCGCGAGCAAGATGTATTGTTCATGTGGCTCTGATTATCAAAATGCTGAACCAAACAGCAGGGTATGTCCTGTGTGCCTCGGTCTCCCAGGTGCTCTCCCTGTTATAAATCGTGAGGCAATTAAGTCCATTATTATGATTGGGCTGGCATTAAATTGCGATATCTCAGAACACAGTAAATTTGACCGAAAAAATTATACGTACCCAGATTTAATGAAAGGTTATCAAGTCTCTCAATATGACCTTCCTGTTTGTTTAGATGGATACATGGATATCAATGTTGATGGTATTGAGCGGCGTGTTGGAATCGAAAGAGTACACATGGAAGAGGACGTAGCAAAACTTAGCCACCATCTGGACTCTTCTACTGGAAAAGGCTATTCACTTGTAGATGTCAATCGTTCAGGTGTCCCTTTAGTCGAAATGGTTAGTAGGCCCGACATTAGATCAGCCGAAGAAGCGCGACAATACTTAATTAATTACCAATCCATATTAAGGTATTTAAATGTATCGACAGCAAATATGGATGAGGGTTCATTCCGTTGTGATGCAAATGTAAGTATAAGACCGAAGGGCGAAGAAAAATTTGGTACAAAAGTTGAAATAAAAAACATGAATAGCTTTAGATCTGTATTTCGAGCAATCGAATATGAATTAGTACGACAGGCAGAGCTTTTAAACGCTGGAGAAAGAATCAAGCAAGAAACTCGTGGGTGGCTAGAAGACAAAGGAGTCACTATTTCATTGCGTAGTAAAGAAGAAGCCAACGATTATCGGTATTTCCCCGAACCAGATCTTCCGCCCTTAAATATATCGAAAACTTGGGTAAGCGAAATTGCTAAAATCTTGCCAGAACTACCTGCTGAAAGAAAAGCCCGTTTTACGAGGCAGTACGAACTATCTGAATACGACTCTAACCTGCTAATTAGCACACCCATGCTTGCAGATTATTTCGAAGAATCTGTTGCTGCAGCAAAAGCCAATTTCGGATTAGGAAAAGGTTCTGCAAAATCCATTGCAAACTGGACAATTACTGAACTCTCTAAGCTTTCTAATGAATTCAATACAGAAATTTATGAATCTCTAGTCATTCCAAATCACCTCGCTGAATTAATTTCTTTAATCGATAATGGCACTATAGGGACGCCACAAGCAAAAATTGTTTTAGCTGAGATTTATTCATCCGGTGAAAAACCGACTGCTATAGTAGAAAAATTAGGGCTAGTTCAGATTTCAGATTCGTCAGAATTAGACTCGGTAGTTGATATTGTTATATCTGAAAATCCACAAGCAGTGGCAGACTACAATGCAGGTAAGGAAACCGCAGCAAAATTCCTTGTAGGTCAAGTAATGAAAGCTACTAAAGGAAAAGCAAACCCTGGTGTTGTGTCTAAAATAATAGTCGAACACTTAGAATCAATAAAAAATTAGATGGAGAACAATGAGTACTTATATTAGCTTTGCAGTAATTGTTGTCGTAGCCTTACTAATTGCAAGCATTTTGCTTCAAGTACGTGGAGCTGGCGGGGGCCTTTTTGGAGGAGGATCCATTGAGTCATTTCGTACTCGCCGAGGGTTAGAGAAAACCTTATTTCAGTTCACAATAGGACTTGCAGTAGTATTCGTAATACTTGCCTTATTACAATTAACCTACGCCTAAGTAAAATTTTCGTAATAGTCAGCTAAGCTGTTGATACCCCACTGCGGGGCAATCATGTCTGTAGCACTCAAAGCCAATCGATATGAATCGACATCAAATCCATGAGAACTCCTAAGCCGGCGCATTCCAACTTTTAATTGCTCTCTCCAAGTTAATGAGAATTTTATCGGGACATCCCCTAATTTTTCACTAGCAATTTCTGCTATTTCACCATATGAAAATATGTCAGGCCCACCGATATCAATGTCTTTTTGATCCCCAAGTAGAGTGTCCACTAAACACCTTGCAACATCAAACTCATCAATGGGGTTCGTCCTAGCTAGCCCCGTACCTACTATAGATATTTTATTTGAGTTTTCGCCTTTCTCAATAAGAGAACGGAGGCTGGCAAAAGTCGTAGTAGATCGAACTGTGAATGAATTAATTTTCGAATCGTTCAGTGCAGCAGCAAATGATTCGTGCGCTCTGATATATTCCAGTTTTCCTAAAAATCTACCGCCAAAAACGGAAATGTAACCAAATTTTTTCACGTTAGATTTTGTCGCTTCGTTGAGCAAATTTAGATTGCCCATCTCATCCACTGTTCGAAATGTTTCCCCTTTTGAAGACAATCTATTTGCAAAATTAAGAGGAGCTCCAGCACATGAAATAACATAATTTATTCCAGCGCAGGAACCTTCTATCCCATTAGCGTTTTGAATATTCCCTACAAAAATTTCCTCAGGACAAGAAGTCAACTGAGCAGGGTTCCTTACAAGTGCTCTCACTCTAATACCCTGATCTTGTAGTTGACGAACAACATGGTTTCCGATATTACCGGATGCACCCGCAACTAATGCTAAGGGAGGCGCTAATTTCTTCGCCATGTCGTCCCTTCAGCAGTATCGGTAATTTCTATACCTAGAGACATGATCTGATCGCGTACATTATCAGCCTCTGCGTACTTGCCAAGTGATCGTAATTCAGTTCTTTCCTGTATCAAGTTTTGAACAGTTACAGTAATTTCATCATCTACATCGCTTAAATTTTCTTCCAAGGTAAAGCCTAGAATGAGAGCTAATTCTTTAAGGATGCTCTGAGCGTTTGATAGTTTCTTTTCGCCTGATGATGACTCTCTATTAATCTCTCTCGCAAGATCAAACAATGCTGCAAGTGCCTGTGGGGTATTTAAATCATCATCCATTGCAGAGATAAAACGAAGTCGGTACTCAGTAGCATCTAAATCAGTTGAACTGTTTTCGTTTGATGAAAGAGAAATTGAATAACGTATCCGGGCTATAGCTTTCTCAGAAGCACTCAAAGACTGGTCAGAATAATACCCAGGGCTTCGATAATGAGCATTCAAAACAGAAAGACGAATTGCATCTGAAGAAAATTTCTGCAACGCCTCTCGTATCGTAACTAGGTTTCCTAAGGACTTGCTCATTTTTTCAGAATCTAAATTTAATAACCCGTTATGAAGCCAAAAATTTGCAAATGGGCTGGAATTTGTAAACGATTCGCTTTGGGCTATCTCATTTTCATGGTGAGGGAAAATAAGATCTTGACCTCCGCCATGTATATCAATTGAATTACCAAGGTATTTCAACGCCATTGCAGAACATTCAATATGCCAACCCGGTCTCCCGTTCCCCCAAGGGCTATCCCAAAATGGTTCATTAGGTTTCGCAGATTTCCATAAGGCAAAGTCCATCGGATGTTCTTTTTCGGTTTCTGAATCAACCCGGGCTCCTGCTCTCATTGTTTCAAGTGATCGATGGCTAAGTTTCCCGTAATCGAGGCTTTTACGTACTCTGAAGTAAACATCCCCATTAGATTCGTATGCCATGCCCGAGCTGACTAGTCCTTGTATGAGCTCAATAATCTTAGGAATTTCTTGCGTAGCAAGAGGGTAAATATCTGCAGGAATAATGTTTAAGTTCGACATGTCTTCCATATATTCCTGTATATGCAATTGACTCAGCTGCTCAACAGATATTCCCCGTTCGTTAGCTCGCGTAATTAATTTGTCATCTATATCAGTAAAATTCTGGACTCGTTGGACAGTAAATTCTTTAAATTCTAAGTAACGGTGTAAAACATCAAAAACTATATAGCTCATAGCATGGCCGACGTGCGCAGAAGAGTAAGGAGTTACTCCGCACACATAGATACGTACCACATCGCCATTTGGCTTAAATTCTCTTTTTTCTCCAGTCAAAGTATCCGAAAGTTTCAACATTTTTCATCTGTTATTGCAGCAATCGCAATCGAAAAAATTCCATCTCCTGATCCTGTATACCCAAGACCGTCTTCAGTCGTAGCTTTGATATTCACCTGCGAGACATCTATAAAAATAGATTCCGCTATGGCAATGCGCATTGCATTAAAAAATGGCTGAAGTTTTGGCAATTGAAGTGCAATTGTAGCATCGACATTCACAACCCTCCATCCAGAATCATGAAGCATTCTCAAGCTTCGGTTGAGCAATTCCATACTTGATATACCCTTCGGAACCGAGGACGAAGATTCAGAGAAGTGCATTCCTATGTCTCCCAGGCCTGCCGCGCCAAGCAAAGCGTCAATAATCGCATGGGCTAAGACATCTCCGTCACTATGGCCCTTAGGCCCTTTTTCAAATGGGATTTTTACCCCTGCTAAATAAAAATCTTCCCCTTGAACCAATTGATGTGCATCATATCCAATTCCGAAACGTGTGGTCATAAATATTTGCCCTTCGCTATTGCATTGGCAGCCACTAAATCATCGTCCGAAGTAATTTTAAAATTCCATCTGCTTCCTTCGAAAATTCGTACGCGCAAACCCAATCGTTCAACCATTGATGCATCGTCAGTTACGTCATCTGCAATCTGATAATGGGCATTCAAAAGTAAATTTTGCTTAAAAATTTGAGGAGTCTGGGTGTGATATAAGTTCTCTCTTTGAAGAGTGGATGATACAAATCCATTTCCATCAATAATTTTTGTAGTATCCACTGCGGGAAACGCCGCAACTGCAGAGCCCTCAGACTGTGCCAAAGTAATTCCCCTTTTTATCATGTCAATCGTTACAAAAGGCCTTGCCCCATCATGCACAATAACCCAATCGCATTCTTCAAGAACTTCCAAGCCATTTAAAACGCTATCCTGCCTCCGCTGTCCTCCGGGGATTATCTGTGTAACTTTATTCCATTTCATTTGTAATGCGATTTCATTTATTTCGGTTATATTCAAATCAGATGCCACAATGAGGATTGAATCTACCAATTCACATTTTTCAAAAACATCAACTGAATGCACGATCAATGGCAAGCCATTCAAATCGGCAAGAATTTTGTCGTTATTGCTCATTCGACTACTTCTACCAGCAGCAACAATTATTACTCGAACAGCGCCTATATTACTTTCGGTAGGATCGGTGGTCATTTCCATCGATTAATGCCAACTCCATCATTTTGAAGATTTAGAAAATTCCAATACATGATCATTTGCATCGACCCGAACAGTATCACCATCAGAATATTCGCCTGCAATAATTCTCTTAGCGATTTCATTTTCTACATGTCTTTCTACTGCACGAAGCAAAGGTCTAGCACCGTATACTGGATCGAATCCTTCTTCAACAAGCCAATCCTTTGCAGAGTCTGAAAGTTCAATACTTAGCAAGCGTTCTTCTAAACGAGTTTTCACCTTATCAACCATTAGTTCTACAATCTGATGTAAATGTTCACGACCAAGTGGGTGGAAAACAATAAAGTCTCCTATCCTATTTAAAAATTCAGGCTTAAAAGATTTTTTTAAAGCCTCCATTACCGTCTGCCGCTGTCTCTCTTCTTCAGAGGCTTTTTGCGCAGAGAGAAACCCCAATCCAGCTTTGTTGAATTCGGCGGTCCCAAGATTGCTTGTCAAAATAATAATTGTATTACTAAAGTCTACAAGCCGACCTTGGCCGTCAGTTAATCTGCCATCATCCAATAATTGCAGCAAAACATTAAAAACGTCCGGATGCGCTTTCTCAATTTCGTCAAATAAAACTACTCGATATGGGCGCCTACGAACTGCTTCAGTCAATTGACCTGCTTCTTCAAATCCGATGTAGCCCGGGGGTGCACCTATTAGGCGTGAAACTGTATGCCGCTCGCCATATTCAGACATGTCAATACGAACCATATTTTCTTCATCATCGAAAAGGTACTCGGCTAAGGATCTAGCAAGCTCAGTCTTACCGACACCTGTAGGTCCTAAGAACATGAATGAACCAACTGGTCTTTTGTTGTCCTTAAGCCCAGCGCGAGCACGACGAATTGCATCTGCTACTGCAATTACAGCGTTTTCTTGGCCAATTAGTCGCCTGTGCAGTCTATCCTCTAAGTGCAATAAACGATTTGTCTCTGCCTCCATTAACCGATCAGCAGGAATCCCTGTCCAAGTTGCAATTAATGCAGCGATATCATTTTCCCTTACAACCATGTCGGTGTGATCCCTGCCTAAAAATTCATTCTTCTTCCTAATAAACTCAGACTCTAAATTGACACGTTCCATTTTTATTTTTGCAGCTGCTTCATAATCTCCCCTTTGAGCAGCAGACTCTTCTTTCTCAAGCATGCTACGCAAATCTAAAGATTGGGTATTCAAATCAGGGGGCAAACTTTCGACATCTAATCGAAGTTTTGCTGCAGCCTCATCAATTAAATCGACAGCCTTATCTGGCAAAAGCCTTTCTGATATGTATCTTGAACTTAATTTTGCTGCAGCCACGATTGCTGAATCATCCAAAGAAACTTTGTGGTGTGCTTCATACCTTGGCTTTAATCCTCGAAGAATTTCAATTGCTTCATCCAATGCTGGTTCTTCAAGCCATATAGTCTGAAAACGTCTCGCAAGTGCAGAATCTTTTTCAATATATTTACGAAATTCTTCTGGAGTAGTTGCACCTATAACTTGTAGCTCTCCACGTGCCAACGCAGGTTTCATAATATTAGCTGCATCAATTCCCCCTTCGGATCCTCCAGCTCCCACCATTGTGTGTAATTCGTCAATAAAAAGGATTACATCTCTTTGGGCGTGCTTCATTTCATCAATTACAGCCTTTAGGCGCTCTTCAAATTCTCCTCTGAATTTTGCACCTGCAACGATCCCAGGCATATCTAAAGCAAATACTTTCTTACCTCGTAATGATTCCGGCACGTCCTTAGAAACAATTTGCTGTGCCAAACCTTCAGCAATCGCGGTTTTACCAATACCCGCTCCTCCTATAACCACAGGGTTATTCTTTGTTCGCCGGGTAAGCGTCTGCATCACACGCCTTATTTCCTTTTCTCGACCAATAACAGGATCTAATTTACCTTCTAAAGCCAATGCGGTTAGATCGATAGAGTATCTTTCTAAGGTTTGGTAATTACTATCTGCGCGAGGATCATTCAATCTGTGCCCTCCCCTAACTTGTTGTAATGCTTGATATGCAAGTTCTTTATCTACACCGATTTTCTTAAGTAGTCTCGCGGATTCACCTTTTTCATCCGACAAAACAGCAATAAATAGATGCTCCGTCCCTATGTATTGATCTCGAAATCTTTCAGCCTCCATTTTTGCATTGTCTAGCAACTCTTTTACTCTTGGTGTCGGATAAATTTGTGCTGCTTCTTTAGACAAGCTAGGAGTTCTCTCTAATAGTGAAGTAATTTCTAACTCTAATTCTTGAGTATTAATCTTTAGATAATTCAACATTTGTACTGGAACCCCTTCAGGGTATTCCAATAATGCCAAAACCAAATGCTCGACATCCCATTCTTGATGCTTACAACGACGAACAATTTCGAAACTGGAAGCAATAACCATTTGTGCTTGTTCTGTAAAATCTTCTTGCTTAAAAACCATCTTGTTCACCCAAATTGTGATTACTGGCTAGATACCATGTACTCAAGTTCACGAACCCTATATTCCAAGTTTGCTATATATTCCTGCATCCGAATAATCACCTCGACACCAGCAAGATTAATTCCCAAATCGTTGATTAATGATTTTATCCACCTGGCCCTGCGGATATCCCAAGGCGAAAACATCCTTATATTCCCTCTAGATCTTGCCGGATCAATTAATCCTATTCGTTCGTAATATCGAAGTGTCTGTGCGTGCACTCCAATCATCCTTGCAGCCACACTAATGACATAGCAGGGTTCATCCTCCTTAATTGATTCAATATTTACAAAATACCTTGTGCTTCTATTCAAAATATCTCCCTCGGCAGCAGATTAAAGTGCCCTAGCTTAACTGATCCAATTGCTCAAATAATTGCCTTTGCTCATCTGTAATATTTTGAGGCAAAACAACTTGAACACTAACCATTTGATCGCCAAATTCTGAAGGCTTAGACTTTATTGGCATACCTTTACCTTTTAATTTAAAGACTTGGCCATTTGGGGTTTCAGGGGGGATTCTAAGAGCTATTTTCTTCCCGCTAATTACCGGCACAAAGATTTCCCCTCCCAGAACAGCCTGTAAAAGGGTCATTTCCGTTTGAATCTTGAGGTTGTTACCAACCCGCGTGAAAAACCTATGCGCCTTTATTTGAATTTTGCAGTTTAAAAATTGCTGATTTTTTTGTGAACCAATTGCCAATTTGATTTTCTCTCCAGGCTTAATACCGGGAGGGATTTTCAATTCGTAGCGATTTGAAGAAATGTTAGAAAAAGGAGGGGTTTCTACAAGTTTTGTGGTGCCGTTATATGCTTCTTCCAGAGTGACTGAAATGTCTATTTCTTTTACTGAACGAGATGATGCTGGCCCACGAGTGTAGCCAGCATTAAAGGCTTGGCTGAATACGCTGTCGATAGAATCAAACGGATTAATATTAGATTGGTTTCTAGTCGTCCTAGCATCATTAAACCAAGTAAAAGGAGATTTCGACGATCGTGCTCTTGTAATGTATTCTGCCTGTCTCCAATTGTCCCCAAATTGATCATATTTGTGGCGAGACGCCGGGTCAGACAAAACTTGATATGCCTCATTTATTTCTTTAAATTTTGATTCTGCCTCGGAAGTATTCTTCGGGTTTACATCAGGATGGTATTGACGGGCTAATCGTCGATAAGCCGCCCTAAGCTCTTTTGCAGAGGCATCCTTACCTATTCCTAAAGTATCATAAAAATTTTCTGGCATAATTAAGCATTATATAACTTGAGTGTCTGACACTCAAGTTATATTAATTTACTTTTAAATTTTATGAAAAAAATATTTATTATTGATAGTACATCGCTCAACTTATATATTTTCTGAACTCTGTATTTTCCTTAAATTGGTGATCACTTTATCAATTTTTTATGTACCTTCCATTCATAACCCGGTGCTGTCTTTATTGACGATAGAAGTGGGGGCTGTTACGATTTTCGCATCCAAATGATGCCTTTTGACGCCAGTGCGAAGTAGGCGAACCGTCGCACTAGGTTGGTATTGGAATAGGGGGTTGCCATGGCGAATATCGCCGCATTACGTTGCAAAGAATGCTCACGTGAGTATCCCGTTGGTGCTTTCAATGTCTGTGATTTCTGTTTCGGACCATTAGAAGTGGTCTATGACATGGATGCTATTGCACAAGTAGCTAGTCGAGAACGAATCAAATCCGGACCTTTAAGCCTGTGGCGATACGCTGACTTCTTACCTGCTGATTACAATCCAAATATTGATATAAACGCAGGGTTTACTCCATTAATCAGGTCAAACGGATTAGCGAAAAAATTAGGCTTGGATGAACTCTGGATTAAGAATGATAGCGTTAATCCCTCCTATTCATTTAAAGACAGAGTTGTAGCTGTAGCTACAGCAAAAGCTCTAGAGCTTGGATTTGATACTATCGCATGTGCATCTACTGGAAATCTTGCGTGCTCCGTTGCAGCCCACGCCGCTCGTGCGGGAATAAAAGCTTATGTATTCATCCCTTCTGATCTTGAAAAAGGGAAGGTTCTTGGAGCTGCAATATACAACCCTACCATGATCGCAATCGATGGTAGCTACGATGACGTAAATCGACTCTGTAGTGAATTAGCTGATCAGTATCCATGGGCGTTTGTAAACATCAATGTACGTCCATTTTATGCTGATGGGAGTAAGACTCTTGGATTCGAAGTTGCAGAGCAATTAGGTTGGAAGGCTCCAATGCATGCTGTTGCTCCTTCAGCCTCTGGAGCTATGTTTACCAAAATCTACCAAGGGCTCAAAGAATTTGAGCAAGTTGGTATTATTGATAATGTCGAAACAAAAATGCATTGTGCCCAAGCTCGCGGTTGCGCACCTATTGCCACAGCTTACGAGGAAGGCAGGCTTGTAATACGCCCTGTCAAACCTGCGACAATAGCAAAATCTCTTGGAATTGGAAATCCTGCGGACGGATATTATGCTCTCAAGACAATTGAAGCGTCAGCCGGCTCAGCAGTTATCGCCGAAGAGGCTGAAGTTGCCGATGGTATAAAATTGCTGGCTGAAACTGAAGGCATCTTTACCGAGGGAGCTGGTGGGGTAGCCATCGCTGGATTAAAACGCCTTGTTGAACGGGGAGAGATCAAAAAAAATGAATCTACAGTCGTCTATATAACTGGAAATGGACTGAAAACAACTGAAATTGTTGAAGATGTAGTTAATCCTATTCACATAAACCCAACAGTCTCGGCTTTTGAAGAATCTGTAGGTCTTAAGGCATAGTATGAGTCCATTAAAGCGCGTACGTTTTACTTTCTTAGACAGGCTAATCAAAGAGCCCGTAATTTATCGCATGGGTCATGATTACAATATTATTACTAATATTAGACGTGCAGATGTGCAGGAAGGTGTTGGCTGGGTAATTTTAGAAATTGAAGGCGATGTAAGTGAAATTGAACGTAGCCTAGAATGGGTACGCTCACTTGGAGTGAGAGTAGACCCTGCTCTGGGCGATTTAGTCGAACCTTAGAGGAAAGAAAGTAGGTAAAATGAGCGTTATTGTTCGAATTCCAGGTCCGCTTCGAAAAATTACTGATGGAGCAGATAAGGTGGATGTAACTGCCGACAATTTGAAGGGATTGATACATGAATTGGATAAGCAATACCCTGGAATAAAAGACCGAATTTTAGATGAAAACGAAGATTTAAGATATTTCGTCAATCTTTATCTCAATAATGAAGACGTGCGTTTCTTGGATGGTTTATCCACTTCAGTCAAATCTGGTGATGAGGTCAGTATAGTACCTGCAGTTGCAGGAGGCTGTTAGACACCTAGGGTTACTATTTCAATGAGCCTCAACGAAAGCGATCCTGAATACAATGAGCGTGAGCTCGCCGAAATTGAAGAGTTAAATCGCCTAAGCGACCACAACCCCGAGATTACTAAAAGCAAGCTTTGGAGACGCTTAACTATTTTTGTAGCGGTAGTAATAGTTTGCTCACTTTTGCTTCCAATTGCAGCGCTGATATTTAATAGTAGCAATAGCACGACCAGCGGTCGGGATGAAGTTAGAACCTCGACCAATATTCCTACTCCAAATTTTGAACTCATTGATACCAATGGTCATTCGATCAAATTATCAACGGAACTTGAGAACAATCCCGTAGTAATTCTTATATTTTACCGAGGCTTTTTCTGAGGAGTTTGCCAAAGCCAACTCGTAGAGCTGGAAAAATACAAAGCACCCATCAAGGAAGCGGGAGGTCGACTACTTGCAATAAGTGTTGATGACTTATCGCAGGCTAAGGCTATGCAAAAAGCAACTTCTGCATCTTTCCCAATTTTATCTGATGCAGAAAAGAAAGTATCAAACGCCTACGGAGTTTATAATTTACTTGGTGATGGGGTAGCTGCCCCTTCAATATTTTTAATTTCAAAAGATAAGCTTATTGGTTACTACGTAGGCTCGCATATCAGCGATCGAATTGAAACAAGTGAATTATTAAAGATTTTGGAAGAGCATACTTTAAAAGGCCGTGACGCCTAGGTCTTGCTCAATTCTTTTAGCACCTGCAATACAATAGCCTGATCTACACCCTTATATGTCATCGCATGCCCAACAGCATCAAGAAGTACCCAGGAAATTTCTCCTGATAACATTTTTTTGTCTCTAGACATCGCAGCCTGAATGTCATCAATTGAAACATCCGTGTAGTTAACAGGGAGATCAAATCTTGTAATCAATTCGATAAGCCTATTGACTACCTCTATAGGAGTAACTGACAGGATTTCGCCAAGTTTTGCAGCCCCTATCATACCTATAGAGACAGCCTCTCCGTGTAAATAACGATCATAGCCTGCGGCCGCTTCCACACCGTGTCCTATTGTATGACCATAATTTAACAGTTGACGCAGTCCATATACTTCACGCTCATCGTTAGTTACTACATCGGATTTGATCTTAATATTCTTAGAAATAACGCTTGTAGTAACTTCGGGATCTAAACCAAGTAGCATCTCTAATTCATTTTCGTATATTTCAACTAATGTCTCGTCAAATGCAAAACCATGTTTTATAGCTTCAGCCCAACCTTCTTTCAAAACTCTTTGGGGCAATGTTTTTAAAGCAGCCACATCTGCTAATACCATAATAGGCTGATGAAAAGCCCCTATCAAATTCTTTCCAACTGGCAAATCTACACCAGTTTTTCCACCAATACTTGAATCAACCATCGCGGTTAAAGAAGTCGGTACATGTATGAGTTTTATTCCCCGCAGAATTGTTGATGCAACATACCCTGCTACATCACCTACCACGCCTCCGCCAACCGCAATCACAACGTCCCCGCGTTCAACGCGCTTACTTGCAAGCCATTCATAGATCGTCTCAACAGTCTTTAAATTTTTGCTTGCTTCACCAGCCGGGAATGTAAACAAAGTCATCTCTATACCGGCATTATGTAAGGATCTTTGAGCAGATCTTCCATATGGATGAACTACATTACTATCGCAGATAATATGAGCTCGGCCTTTTATTCCTAAACCATGGACATGGCTGCCTAATTGTTCTTCCAATATATTCCAGCCAACCACTACGGGGTACGAACCTGATTCGGCATTTACGACAGAAACGACATTAGGGGAGCCAGTCAGATTAAAGTAGTTACCATTTTTCCGCCATGCTCTTACTGCTTCGTTTGCAACCTGCCCCGTACTCATCTGATCTGTATGAATAGTCCAATGAGCTGACATATATAGAAATTGCCTCTCTGATTTTAATCCTCTGATCCGATTAATCGGATCAGAGGAACTGAGCAAGGGCCTAACCATTGCTTCAGCTCCATTTACTTCATGGATATTAGATAAGCGTTGATAAATAAGTTCGGGGCTGGCCTCAAGATTTATTACAAATCCTGTACTTTTCAGCAATTCAAGCGTACTTTCAGAGGTAACTGCTCCGGCTCCAGTAGAAATAACAATAGAATTAGTTTCATTGGATAATTCATTTATAACAAGGACTTCTTGATCTCGAAAAACTGATTCTCCATCTTCAGAAAATATCTTCTCTATTGATTTCCCTAATCGTAGAGAGATTAATTCGTCCACGTCCTTAAATTCCCAACCTAAGATATTTGCAATTACACGACCTGCAGAGCTTTTCCCTGTCCCTGAAAATCCAATAAGGAATATCCGTTTTTTATCGGTTGATACAGTCATGTGATCCTTATGAAGCTAAGAATTTATTTAGGCCCCACAGTTGCAATATACCCATGGTAATTTCGCATAGTCTCAGATAAATGATCGCCGCCAAATTTTTCCAAAAATGCCTCTGCTAAAACGAACATCAGCATACTTTCTGCGATGACACCACATGTTGGTACAAACGTGATATCACTCCGTTCGTAGTGCGCTTGAACCAAATCACCAGTTATTAGATCAACAGAAGGCAGAGGATTAATCATTGTAGCTATTGGCTTAACCACAGCCCTTACCACTAATGGTTCTCCTGTCGTCATTCCGCCTTCAAGACCCCCAGCATTATTAGTACGACGAGGCCAAGGTTTAACCCAGTTTCCTTGCGAATCTGATTCCCATTCCTTAAGCGGTTTTATAACGTCATGAACCTTCGAACCTCTTAAATCCGCCAGCTCAAAACCCTCACCAATTTCGACACCTTTGACAGCATTCACGCTTCCAATTGCTGCCATAATCTTGGTACTTAATTTTGTATCCCACTGAATGTGAGAACCTAAACCAACCGGAAGGCCTGTAGCTACAACCTCAATAACTCCGCCCAAGCTATCCCCTGCCTCTTGAGCATTATCAATCTCATCTATCATTTGTTTTTCTGCTTCAGGGTCTGAGCATCTTACAGGAGATTTCTCTACATTCGCCCAATTAATTACATTAGGCTTTCTAGCCTGTATTCCTCCTATATTAGTTACATGGCTATGAACTTCAACACCAAATTCTAATAAAAAAGCACGACAAATTGCGCCTATTGCAACTCTAGAAGTTGACTCGCGAGCCGAAGAACGTTCAAGAATATTCCTTGCGTCATTTTGTAAATATTTACTAATCCCCGGAGTGTCGGCATGACCTGGTCTCAACCTATGAATCGGGGTGACTTCTTCCTCCACTGCCTCTTTCGACATAGTAATAGTCCAAGGTTTACCATCTGGCCCGTTACCAGATAGATGGTCCTTATTCTCAATTAAGAGCGAAATAGGTGCTCCAGTCGTGGCACCATGCCTTACCCCTGACTGTACTACCGCGTAGTCAGTTTCTATTTTCATACGTCCCCCGCGGCCATAGCCTGCCTGTCGACGGGCCAGATCCAGACGAATGTCTGCCTCAGAAATTTTTATTCCTGCAGGCAAGCCCTCTAGTAAAGCGACAAGCCCAGGGCCATGTGACTCACCGCCAGTAAGAAATCGAAGCAATGTAGCTACCTCCAATAACAAGGTATATTCTATGATGAAAATGGTCGAGACGCCAAAGTTAATTTATGCGAGAATATTTGAATCGTTTCTTGCACGGAGGGTAAACAAATGTTGTCCACTACTGATAATCAAATTCTCACAAGGGTAAGCGCTGGTACGGTAATGGGTGATTTAATGCGGAGATATTGGATACCCGCAGTTTTTTCCAGTGAAATTGCGAAAGATGGCGTACCTCACCGAACCAGACTATTAGGTGAAGATTTATTAGTACTCCGCTTGACTAGTGGCAAAGTTGCTACTATGTCTCCATCGTGCCCCCACCGAGGAGCTTCCTTGTTCTTTGGTCGAAATGAAGAGGAAGGGCTACGTTGCGTCTATCATGGATGGAAATTTGACGAATTAGGCCAATGCATTGATATGCCTAGTGAACCTCCTGAAAGTAACTTCAAAGGAAAAGTCCGCCACGTTGCATACCGCACAATTGAGCGCAACGGCTTAATCTGGATATATATGGGACCAGAGCAAGATAACCCTCCTTCTCTTCCTGATCTTGAATGGAACCTAGTACCAGAAAATCAATGCTTCATGACCAAAAGAATTGCACAAAACAACTATTTCCAAACACTAGAAGGAGAAATTGATTCAAGTCATAGTGGATTCCTTCATTCAAGTTTTACTGATCCTTTCAGATTAACAACAAAACAAGAACAAGGCATGATCTATAAAATGAGGGATCGGCACCCACGATTTGAAGCCTTAGATACGGACTATGGCGTTTTGATTGGAGCAAGAAGGAATGCTGAGGTAGATTCATATTACTGGCGTATAACCCAATTCTTATTCCCCTTTCATACAATCATTCCTCCTTACGGGAATGACCCTTTATTCAGCGGGCATGCATGGGTTCCGATGGATGACGAAAATGTCATCGCCCTCTGCTTTACTTATAATCCAGTTAGGCCTTTAACAGAATCAGAATTGGATTACTTGCACCACGGTCGTCATGATGGCTTGCAAACTCTGCATCCTACTGTGGATGCTTTTTTGCCGGAAATACCAAACCGGCCGGAAGGAGCTTGGTGGCCAAAGCACCACATTGATAACGACTTCGACATCAATTGGGATTTACAAAAAACTACTTTTTATACTGGGCTACCTGGTACATGGGTGCAAGATTCAGGAATGCAGGAAACAATGGGACGGGTAGTTAATCGCGCTAACGAACACTTGGGAGTAAGCGATACAGCAATTATTCGCGCCAGAAGGGCCCTCTTAAAAGCCTCTAAGCTACTAAACGAGCAAGGTATAGAGCCAACATCAGTTAATGATCCTACTGTTTACAACATTAGATCGGCTGCAGTAGTAATACCAAAAGATGTAGATTGGGTCACTGCATCTGAAAAATATCGATCAGCAAATCCAACGAAAAATTTCGCTGCGATTTAAACGGGAGCTACTTCTTCTATATCATTATGAATTTCACCAGAAGATAGGGTTGGCATGACTATGTACCCTTCTCTGATAATGGAGTTTAATTCATCCATTTCAGGCGCTGTGCCTTCAATAGAACTTTCTCCTATCCAAAATTTATATGCTACCCATGCAGCTAATGTGGCATCTAGCTGGTCATTAGTAGGCAAGTCACTTGAGGCGAATTTGACTCCAAGCTGCGTCAGTAATTCTGCTCTCCTATACCTACCAGATACAGTACGCTTAGCTGGCAAGTTACCTTTTGATAAAATTTTCCATGCACCGCCAGGATAGACTTCAATAAGCGTTGTATCAGAGACCGGAACTCCATCTAATCCAAGAAGGCGAAATCGGCTACCACTAGTCACCAATTTATGAAATAAATTAACTGAACCCTGAATTAACCCCTGATAAGGCTTACCTTCTAGCTTAAGAAAATATGGAGTGCGACCGGGTGCATTCACAAGTTTTTCAGAAATTCGAACATTCGCATCTGGTTCGCCCGCCAAGCCTTGTGGACCATCAATGGCTAAGATAAAAGAACGGCCTAACGCAGGTTGAGGAATAATACTAGCTCCGTCTACGTTATAATCCCAAAGACCAAAATTGCAATTTAGGTCAGTATCAAGAATTGCATAATCACAGGGTCTTGAGCTAGAAGCATAAGGGTCGGTCAAATCTAATCCAATGAATACCTGGCCGCCGCCCAAATCTCTTATCCCTTCACCACGACGCATATACCTTCGCTTTCTCCATTTTGCAACATATCGAGTAGCTACAGCTGCAGCAATTATTGATGCGCCTGCAGCGGCATATACTCGAGGATTATTCCTAATACTCATGCCCATAGTCTATACAACGCAATTTATATTCATTAGTGGTTTCATGGGGGATTTTAATTGATCGTACGAGAGTCCATCCATGATTGGAGTATCACTGCTGCTGAAGATGAATCTACTTCATCAGTCTTAATAGCAAATTTTTTCTTTCGTGTTCGTTTTTTGTTTAATCGCTGTTCAACAATTTTATGCACGATAGAGGTGCTTAATCTTTCGTCTACCATCTCTACAGGCAAGCGCGTTTGAGATCGTAATATTTCAATAAATGAAATGACTAATTCCGCTTGAGGACCTACTTTTCCTGACATTGAATAAGGAACACCTACGACAATTACTTGCGCGTTAGTTTCTTCGGCTTTCCCAATAATGTAGCCTGCTGCGTCTGATGTAGAGTGGTTAATATATACATCTTGCGGAATTGCTAGGCCTATTCCTGTATCACCAATCGCAATACCAATACGCTTATCCCCAAAATCAATGCCTATTACTTGCAATTGGCAATTTGTCGCTTTGCAATATTTTCTGCTTCTGCCATGGCATCTTTCAATCTGGCTATATCTTTACCGCCAGCCTGAGCAAGCTTCGCTTGGCCTCCGCCACCGCCGCCCATAATTGGTGCAGCTCCTTTAACGATTAAGGAGGCATCGACGCCGAATGCAATTAAATCACCCGAAACCATCGAAATGAGAAATGGCTTTTTTTGGAAAACAGTACCCAGAATAATCACGGCAGAGCCTAACTTGTCACGAAGCCAATCTCCAGTTTCTCGCATCAAATCAGGCGTAGAAGAGTCTATTTCCGTAACAAGTAATGAGACATTTTCAATTTCATGCGCGAGCTGCAATAAATCTTCTGCTTCTTTTTTCAAATTCTCTTTGCGCTTCGAACTAGAAAATCTCTTAGCATCTTCGACTTGATCAAGCAGAGAATCTAAGCGAGGCAGCAAATTTGCTGATGTGGTACGGAGCTTGATCAAAACTTCATCAAGCACTTTCAATTGCGAATTCATCCATTCGTGACTAGCCTCCCCGGTAAGTGCTTCAATACGACGAATACCTGAACCTATGCTACTTTCTCCAATAATTTTCATGACCCCAATTTGGCCCACATAGTTGATGTGGGTCCCTCCGCACAGCTCAAAACTTACTGGGTTGCCAGATCCAATTTGGATTGTCCTTACGGTGTCTCCATAACGCTCATCAAAAAAAGCCAATGCTCCTTTTTGTGTTGCCTCATTGAAACTTGATTCACTCTTTATTACTTCTAAATCATTACGAATATTGCTGTTCACCGCATCCTCAATCAAAATTAATTCTTCAGGAGATACCGCAGCGATATGGGTAAAATCAAAACGCAACCTATCTTCAGCTACAAGAGACCCCGCTTGCCTAACGTGATTACCTAAAATATTTCGCAATGCCGAATGTAATAGATGTGTAGCAGTGTGGTTACGCGCAATACTTAATCTACGTTCAGGAATCACAGTAGCCTTTGTAATATCACCTAGTGCTACTTTCCCTTGGGAAACAATACCAACATGGGTAATGCGATCGGCATAAACACGTTGGGTATCTTTTATCTCGACGTTGAAACCTTCACCTTGGATAAAACCTATGTCACCAACTTGGCCACCACCTTCGGGGTAAAATGGCGTCTGGTCCAAAAAAAGTTCAATTTCATCTCCCTCAGAGGCTACTTCTGCAGAATTATCACCAATAAGAATTGCAACAACAGTAGCATTTATCTCAGTTGCGTTATAACCAAGAAACTGAGTAGAAGCAATATCTAAGCTTTCGTATATTTTTGACCTATCTTCAATACCCGAAAACTGAGAAGACGCTCGGCCACGCTGCCTCTGAGATTCCATCTCAGCATGAAATGCGTCAACATCAACAAAAATTCCATGTTCTTTTGCTATTTCTATTGTAAGGTCAAGAGGGAATCCATAAGTGTCATAAAACAAAAATGCATCCCTACCAGTTATAGATTCTCCCAAGCTTATTTTTCCCTCAAGCAGTGTCATCCCTGTAGCTAAAGTTTGGTCAAAGCGTAGTTCTTCAGCCTCGAGAGTATTGAGAAGAAACGCTTTATTTTGCAATAACTCAGGGTATATATTCCCAAAACGCTCGATTACCTCTACTGCAATTGACGACATAAATGGAGAATGAAGATTAAGCTTTCGAGCGTACCTAATCCCTCTCCTAATTAATCGACGTAATACATAACCCCTACCCTCATTTGAGGGTACTACTCCATCGGAAATCAAAAAAGCAACGCTACGAGTGTGCTCAGTGACGACTCTAATAGCGAAGTCTATTTCATCGTCCAATCCATAAGACTTTGCGGAAAGTTCTTCAACCTTCTGGCGTATGGGAAGAAGTAAATCTGTTTCATAAGCGGACGCCACACCTTGCATAATTGCAGCAACTCTTTCTAATCCCATTCCGGTATCGATACCGGGAGCAGGCAGCTTTACTCTCTCTCCGCTACTATTTTGGTAAAATTGAGGAAATACTAGATTCCAGATCTCTATGAATCGTTCAGTATCGTCTCCTGGCTTTAGGCCAGGCCCTTTATTTTCACCTATATCATAATGAAGTTCACTCGATGGTCCGCACGCACCTTCGTCTCCTGCCGGTCCCCAGAAATTATCTTCGTCTCCTAAAGTGACAATGCGGTCTTGAGGAATTCCAATTTTTTCGTTCCAAATATTGCCCGCTTCTTGATCACTGTAGTGAATGGTGACCCAAATTTTTTCGGGATCCAATTTAAGGACCTCAGTGACAAATTCCCATGCCCACTCTATTGCCTCTGATTTAAAGTAATCACCAATACTGAAATTACCAAGCATTTCAAACATAGTGTGATGAGTAAAATCACCAACTATGTCGATATCTGTAGTTCGAAAGCATTTCTGCGCAGAGGTTAGTCGAGGGCTTGGAGGATCTTGTTCACCTGAGTAATAGGGCTTAAAAGGAACCATGCCTGCAGAAGTTAACAACAAAGTCGGATCCCCCGCAGGAATGAGAGAGGAGCTTGGCATTTTTAAATGGCCGCGTTCCTGGAAGAAATCTAGGTACGCTTCACGTATTTGATCACCTGTAAGAGGTATCACCTCAGTCCAACTCCCTCTTTACTATCATTAAATTGCAGTTCATCAAGTCAAAATTTCTACTGATTTGAATATTTATTATACGTGAAACCGAAAAGTCCATAAATTAGGCGAGTTGCTAAATTGCAGGCTTAGGGCCTTCTAGGTTAGCGAGGTCTAGGTCCCCTGAAATAATTTTCCTTACAGGGTAGTTGATCTCAATTGCTTCCTGTGCAAAACGCGCATGGAGGCTTTTAATCAAATCGCTAGTCAGCATAAATGATCCAATTCTGTCGCGAGCTTGCAGATAAATCCAAAACTCTACATTAGAATCACCAAATTTATCGTAACCAAACCATGGAGCCTCTGTCTTCACTGCAAAATTACTTGAGTTGATGACATCGTGAGCAACTTCTAATGCAATACGATTTACTTCTTCTAAATCTGAATCATAACTTACGCCGCAAGTGACAATAGTATTAATCTTTGGGTCGGGACCGCTATAGTTCGTCAGAATAGTATCTGACATTTTTGAGTTAGGAATAAGTACATAATTATTAAGCCATGTTCTTATACGAGTACTTCTCCAGCCAATGTTGACAACGTACCCAGCCGGTCCCCCTTGAAGCTCAATATAATCACCGACAGAAATCATCCCTTCCGAAAGAACGTATGCCCCCGAAAAGAAATTACTCAAAGTCGGCTGTAATGCTAACGCCACAGCTAGTCCGGTAATTCCTAAACCACCAAGCAAAGGACTGATACTGATGCCTAAGGTATCAAGGATAATCAATCCACCTATAAGATAAATAGCGACTGACAAAAATCTTCGAATTATCGGTAAAATCGTGTCATCAAATTTCGAAGTCGTCCTAGGCGCAACGTTCAAAACATACCAACTAATGCTTACAGAGAGAACATTGGTCAATACCCTGGCACCAATGATCAGAAATGCAATCGTTGCAATTTTCCTATATTCATTCTGCCATTCTTTAGTATCAATATCTGGAAGTGCAGTTAACGCCAATAATAAGCCTAAGACTACGAAGAATAGCGCTCCTGAATATGAGATGGATTTAATAATCTCCGCCGCCAGTTTATGGGCCTTGCTTGAACCTAACCGCCTGCTCAAAAATTTAGTTACTAATAGGAAAACAATCGATATTAGAAGGAATGCAATTAATATTCCAGCACCTATTAGGCGCTGCGCCATAGAACTGTCGATAATCGAATCCAAAGACATGCCTGCTCCCAGCCCCACTGTACAGAGTAGAGTTCAAGGCGGGGAGGTCCTATGCGTGCAAGAAAAATCAATTACCAACACTTTATTATCTGAATATTATTGCCGCCCAAATTTCCATGTAGTAGCGTAATATATGGATGTAAGAATTTTCATGGAGTTGAAATCAATGTCCCTTTTAAACGCTTCTCCGAATAACGCTCGTTCGATTTACACTTTTCTCATTGTATTAGGGATTGTTGCTGCATTACTTGGTACTTGGAACATGGGGCGAATTTCATACGAGTATTACCTACATTTAAAGGATGTTGAATCACATCAATTAACCGGCTCCTCGAGTGACTCGCATCACTAGCACCGCTACACTCTATGTGTTCGCTGATGCGGTAAATATGTGTATTTTTGTACGAACTGGTTCAGGAAGCTATGGGCGATCAGCTTAAAAATCGAATAGCTATCGTAACCGGGGGTAGCCAAGGCATTGGAAAAGCAATCAGCACTAGCCTTGCCAATGCCGGAGCCACGGTTATTATTGCTAATATTCCATCCAAGCGTTCTGATGTCGAACAACTGGTATCTGACTTGAATGGCTCTGGCTTCCAAGCATTTGGGCATGAATTGGATGTTACCAATGTTCAAGATATTCATCGTGCCTTTGAAGAAATTGTTAGCACCCATAAAAAGATTGATATTTTAATAAACAACGCCGGTATACGGGCTTCATCCAGCGTACTAGAAGCTACGGAGGATTTATGGGACGCGGTTCAAGCTGTAAATCTTAAAGGTGTCTTCTTTGCATCACAGGCTGCCGCCAAGTACATGATTCGCCAAAACCATGGACGCATTATCAACATAGCTTCACAACTCGCAGTCACAGCTGCTCCCAATCGCTCAATCTATATTGCATCTAAAGGCGGCGTCATAGCAATGACTAAATCAATGGCACTTGAATGGGCGTCAAATGGAATAACTGTAAACGCTATAGGGCCAGGCCCTACAAATACTCCAATGACTTCTACACCTGATCCGAATAGAAGTGATGCCGATTTTCTAAAAAGATCACCTATAGGTCGAAGGCTTGAGCCAGAAGAAATTGCTGAAGCTGCAGTATTTCTAGCAAGTGATGATGCAAAGGCAATCAATGGGCATCATTTACTAGTTGATGCGGGCTGGAGTATCGGCTAGTAGCAAAGTCGATTTTTTTGTAAATGAAAGAAAAAGTATTCACTAATTTCGATAAAATTATTGCCGATATCCCTAATGGTAGCGTGATAATGATTTCAGGATTTGCCGGCCCAGGCACTCCTAGGAATTTAATTAATGCCTTAGCAAAAACAACCATTAAGGACTTAACTATTGTTTGTAATACCCCTGGGCGATGGGGCGATAGCAGAATGGATGCCGGCGCGCTAATACTTAATGGCCAAGTGTCTAAAGTCCTAACCGCTTTTACTTCTTCTCCTCATCCTTCTATCACATCTCCTTTCAATGACTTGTACCAGAAAGGAAAAATTGAAGCAGAATTAATAGCCCAAGGCACTCTCGCTGAGCGAATACGAGCTGCAGGCGCAGGAATACCAGCTTTTTATACGCCGACAGGCGTAGGTACTGAAATTGCCGTAGGGAAAGAAACTCGCTTTTTTGGAAGCCAAGAATATGTTATGGAAACCGCCCTCTGCGCTGACTATGCACTCATACGTTCTCGATATTCAGACGTCATGGGAAATACTCAATTCCACAGAACCCAAAGAAATTTTGGCCCCATTATGGCAAAGGCTGCCAAAACCACAATTATCGAAGTCGATGAGCCCATTCTAAATGCAGGTGAAATTGATCCTGACTTTGTTCATTTGCCAGGAATATTCGTGGATAGAGTAATCCATGTCGGAAAAGACGGGATTGCAGAAAGGCCGCCAGGAAATGAGTGAAAAGCGACCTTTAACTAGGCAAGAAATGGCAAATCGAATCGCAATGGAATTCCAAGATGGGAATGTCGTTAATCTTGGAATAGGCATACCGACTTTATGCTCAAATTATGTGCACCATAATAAAACTATTTTCTATCAATCTGAAAATGGACTGGTTAATTATGGACCTATTGCATTCCCAGGAGAAGAAAATCCTGAATTAGTCAACGCAGGCGGGCAATACGTTATAGAACTCCCTGGCATGGCTATTTTGGATCATGCAGATTCTTTTGGGTTAATTCGATCGGGGTATGTAGACATTACTGTACTAGGAGCATATGAAGTTGCCTCCAACGGTGACTTTGCTAATTGGAAACTTGCTAACGCTAAGGGAGGCAGCATTGGAGGTGCAATGGACCTTGCAGTAGGTGCAAAAAAAGTATTTCTTATACTTGAGCATACTACTAAAGAGGGGCAATCAAGACTAGTCGAGAAATGTACACTTCCAGTGACTGCTGTGGGTGTAGTAGGTTTAGTAGCAACTAATCTGGGCCTCTTCCAAATATCCGAGAACGGATTCGAGCTTATAGAAATTGCGCCCGGCTACACTATCAATGACGTCCAAGATCAAACCGAAGCAAATTTACTTATTTCTCCTAACCTGAAGTCTTTCTGCACACAGCTTGATTAGCGTTATCTGAAAACTTTACGAAGCAAAAACGGAGTTGAGAAAATCCGTAATAAGTGATACTCCTCTAATATCGATGCTATGGCCTAAATCAGGAAGTATATGTAATTCAGATTTAATCCCCACTTCCTGAAGAAAAGCAGCAGCTTGTTTAGAATTAGAACAATCCACAACCAAATCATTTGCTCCATGAATTAACACTGAAGGTGGAAAACTTTCCATTTCCGTTGCCAATGTATCCCCAGTGATCAAAGCCCCACTAATACAGACTATGCCTCCAAGTTGTTCCTTTCGCCTAGGGCCTAAGTGCATAGCCATCATGGATCCTTGAGAAAAACCGATTACGACACAGCGATCAGATCTTAAGCCATGGAACAGCAGCAACTGATCTATATACTGATTTATTAAATTTTCTGACTCCTTAATTTCCGTAATTTCACCTGAATTTAAATCGTTTATATCAAACCATTGAAACCCCAGGCCTCCAAGCTTATAAGGAGTAGGAGCGTCTGGAGAATAAAATGCGGTATTAGGAAATTGTCCCATTAAAAAGTCTGCAAGGCTGATCAAATCATTCCCGTCAGCGCCAAGTCCATGTAAAAAAACCACTATTGAGTCAACGGGGACTCCATTATTAGGTAACTTAAAATTTCCACTTAGTTTATTCATTGCCACATTTATTGCAGAAATTTTGTAGGAAGTACATTAAATCATGCATAATAGGGATATGTCAGAACCATTACAAAAGAATCAGTCACCGAGAATAACCCAAACAGCTGAAAATTACCTGCTTTCCATTGCCGTACTTCACGAAGATGGTGTGAATCCACATATCAGTGAATTAGCGGCCTATCTACGCCGGATACCAAAGGGCGAAGAAGTAGGCACAACATTAGCCTCAGTATCAGGAATGATCCAGCGTATGACAAAGGACGGCCTTTTAGAGATCACGAAGGATAAGCGTATTTTGCTAAGCCCAATGGGGATGAATTATGCAAAAAATGTTGTACGACGGCACCGTCTTTCCGAACGACTATTGGTTGATCTGCTAGATATACCCTTAGAGAGAGCGGAATCAGAAGCGCATAGTTTAGAACACGGAATTTCAGAAGAATTACTTTCAAAAATAGAGGAAAAACTCAATTTCCCTGAAACTTGCCCCTATGGTAGGCCAATTTACCGGCCTGAAGACATGGAAATTTCTACAACTGATGCAAACTCCATCAAATTAAGTGACGCTGTACAGGGAGACACCTACTCCATCGTTCGAATACCGGACGAAGATTACCCGCTACTCTCGTTCTTGGTTAGTAATAAAATCCTGCCAGGGCAGCAAATTCGGGTTGAGGAAAGAGCTGTCTATCGAGGGGTCATTGACATAACCCATAGTGAATCTAGCTTGTCTTTGGGAATGGATGTTGCAGGTCGTATCAGGGTAAGAGCAATCTAGTCAACTAAATCACTTTTAGCCTCAACAAAACGTATCGATAAAGAATTCACACAGTGCCGAGCATTAGTCTCAGTGAAGCCTTCCCCTAAAAAAACATGCCCCAAGTGACCGTCACAATTGCTACAAGTTATTTCAATTCTAAAGCCATCTGGGTCAGGTAACATTCGAACTGAATCTTCAATCTCTCGGTCGAATGCAGGCCATCCACATCCTGCATCAAATTTATAAGTGGATTGAAAAAGCTTTGCATTGCATCGCCTACAAATATAAGTACCATCTTTGTAAAAATTATCGTATTCACCAGTAAAAGGGCGCTCAGTCCCTTTATTTAAAATCACGAAGGCTTCCTCGTTCGTCAGGTCGTTATACATTTCAAACCTCAATCCTTAAATTCTGGTAATACCTGTTTTGCAAACCTATCCCATTGTTCATTTTGATTCCATGAGGCAAAGCGAATGATAACCGTATCTGCTCCAGCATCTGAGTACTCTTTAATTCTAGAAACAATATCTTGGGCTTTCCCCCAGGGGCCCCATGAGTTACCCCAATGATTAACATTGTAGTAGCTCATGAGAAAATCACGTGCCTCAGCCTCGCCAAAGGCTACATCGTCGCATAAATTTACAGTCATATAATAGACGTGCTGGAAAGTATCTAGTGTTTTCTTTTGCGCCAAAACTGCCTGGTCAACCTTGGCGCATACGGTTTGAAATTCTTCGGGCGAGTCTGTTATCCCAATTATACCGTCACCATGTAACGCTGCTCGCAGTATCTGTGCATCAGAACCCGTTTTGTTATGTGTTGCCAATAGGACAGGAATTCCGTCGTTTCTAGCAGGCTTGGGATCTAACGTGACGTCTTGCAAAGAAAAATGACTGCCGCTGTATGAAACATGATCTTCGGTCCAAAGACGTTTCAGTATTTCTACTGTCTCAGTAAATCTTTTTGCTCTCTTTGATGGATCTACATCCACTGAAGTCCAGTCTTTTTTTTGATCTGCATTAAATGCTCCACCGACTCCTGCTCCTATTACTACTCTGCCTCTTGAAAGAATATCTAAAGTTGCCAATGAATGCGCAAGGGTAACTGGGTTTCTTAATGCCGGTAATAAAACAGAAGTTCCTAATTTCACGCTAGACGTTCTAGCGGCTAAATACGACAAAGCGGTGATAGGTTCAAATCTAGGTTTTGAGACTAGGCTATCCCCGACCCAAATTGAGTCAAGGCCAGAATTTTCTGCTTCCTCTGCTAGTCTGAGCATCAAATCAGGAGCGGGGACTGTATTATCCCTTTGGGAAGACATCACTATTCCACGAGTACCAATTAGCAATCCAATTTTGGGTTTAGCCATACAATTCCTTTTGCGATAAAAGCCACAATTCCCAGGATTTTAAATCTCGATCCCATCCATGAATATTACTTGATGCCCATTCGTAATCAACTTTATTATCCAGATCGAAACCTACTCCATCTCTTTCCACAACCGCAAATTTTTTTCCTAAAGATTTAATAAACTCCCGATGCTTATTGAAGCTGCCTAATCCCATCATCGGCTTAATTGCACCTTCAACAGGTTGAAAAAAAGCATTAGTCCCACCTTCGCTCGACGCTGGAGAGCAAACGTGGCTACAGTAGTTATCGCTCGCTCGAACAATTTCTAATATATCCTCAGCCATCAATAATGGTAGATCTGCAGGCAAAATTAGTGTAGCTGAAAACCCTTTTCTTTGAGCGTCACGAATCGCAACCCATAGTGAGTCATTCAAATTCGTTGCTGCATCTTTCTCTAATTCAAGTTGATGTTCCCGAACTATCTTCTCTATGATTTTATCTCCTCCTAAAACGGTACATGAGCTTGGGCCTAAGGCATCTTTTGAAGCCTTTATTACTTGGTTCAACATCATCAAAACAAGAGACTCACGAGTGTGGCTCTCTAGAACGGAAACAAGCCGACTCTTTGCTTTGTGCAAAGGTTTTATGGGGATAATTATCTGTAGCATAAGAAAAGTAACGTTGGATTACTTGTATTCGTCCAAGATTTTTAAGATTTCTTGCGCGAGAGCTACCTTCTCACTTTCAGAATTCATAATTGTTGGCAAAGCAATAGCAGAGATGCCTAAGGCCTCGATATCATCAATATCTTCCGCATCAGCCTCATCAATAATCAGCGTATCGCAAACTTTTTCGTACAACATAGCAAGTCCTCTGTTCGATGATTCCAGTCCCAATTCTTTCATCATTTTAGAGGCAGGACCGCGCACAGCATTTCCTCCAATAATTGGACTTACTGCAACCCTCGGACCATTAAAATTTTCTATCATGTTACGGATAGATTGGATTGCCAATATTGGTCCAATACTTAATAAAGGGTTAGAAGGGCAAAAAATAATTGCATCTGCCACATTGAAAAAGGAAATTAACCTGTCAGGAGGTACAGCAAGTTCAGTTCCTGCAAAACTTATTTCCTTTGTTATAGGTTCACACCTATTCTTCACAAAATATTCCTGGAATGAAAGCTCGCCAATATCCGTATGAAGCTTGGTTTGTATGCGACTGTCCGACATAGGGATAATTTGATGTTTGACGCCAAATTTAGAAGCGATAGCAGTAGTTATTTCTGACAATTTCATCCCTGATTGAAGAGATGCAGTCCTCCATATATGCAAACCAAGATCTTTATCACCGAGGTTAAACCACGTATCTGAGCCTAATTTACCCAAGACACTTAGAGCCTGAAATGTATCTCCTTCTAAACCCCATCCTTTGCTTTTATTAATTAAACCTGCCAACGAATAAGTCATAGTGTCAATATCAGGGGATATATAAAGTCCATGAAAAAATTCATCGTCTGCAGTATTAACTAAAATACATAAATTTTCTGGGGGCAATATTTTTGAGAGGCCTAATGCTAATTTTGATCCTCCTACACCTCCAGCTAATGCAACTATCTTAGGCATGATTTCTCAATTACCCTACTTCGTGCCAATAATTTCAGGTAAAGTCGGCCCCATGAGCGACGGTGAACGTTGGCCTTCATAGCGGAACTCCGCAAGCTTAACAAGTTCCAAATAGGAGCCAAATTTCTCTGGATTATTTGCAGCTAAATCCAGAGGCTCCGCTTCATCAGGCTCTTCCTCATAAACCTGTATTGGCTTATATAAAGTGTTACGTTGTACAGGGGTTTTCCCGATATCTCTAATTAATCTTCTTAATTCTGATGGAGGGATCAGTTGTCCGTACGCTGCGCCCGCAGCAGTTGAAATACTTTCATTAATCAACGTTCCACCTAAATCATTACACCCTGATTGCAGCAAAATTTGAGAAAGTTTTGGTCCTTCCTTAACCCAAGAGCATTGAATATTATCAATCCAGCCATTGAGCATTAAACGAGCGATTGCATGCATACGCACAACTTCTGCTCCGGTAGCACCTGGCCTCAGGTCATTATTCATTTTTTTTGCAAACATTGGTGCTTCTTCGTGTACAAAACTTAATGGGACAAACTCTGTAAACCCCCCTGTGGATTTTTGGATGTCTCGCAAAGTGGACAAATGCTGCGCACGATGATCGTTAGTTTCTATGTGCCCAAACATTATTGTACTTGTAGTAGGTATCCCTACTGAATGGGCAGATGTTATAACCTCAATCCATTGCTTAACTGTTATACGACCAGGCGCAATTTTATCCCTGATTGGTTGCACAAGTATCTCTGCTGAAGTACCCGGAAGCGAGCCAACTCCGGCATCTTTTAATCTAATTAAATATTCTTTTATAGAACATTTAGAGCGTATCGCTCCATACATAACTTCTTCAGGAGAAAAGCCATGAATATGCAAATCTGGGAAATCATTTTTGATCGATGCCGCTAAGTCCGAGTACAAAGATCCATCCATTTTTGGTGGCAAGCCTGCTTGGATGCATACCTCAGAGGCTCCTAATTCAACAGCCTCTTGGACTCTACGAAGAATTTCATTTAAAGGAAGAAAATATCCTTCTTCCTGCCTGAAATCTCTGCTAAAAGCACAAAATCCGCACCTTTTGATACAGACGTTAGTGAAATTAATATTCCTATTTATTACATATGTAACTTGGTCTCCATTTACTGATCCGCGTATCTCATCAGCTGTCATCATCAGAGCTGAAAGCGCAGGGCCTTCTGCTTCGAATAGCCTAGATCCTTCAGGAATTGAAATCTCTTTACCAGTAAGTGCGTTATCTAAAATACGTGCTATATCCAAAGGTATTTTGCTAAGCATTGTTTCTGTGCTTAACCGAAGATTGGGGAAATCTCCATCCGAGGGAATATTTACTAACATATTTCCATTTCCTTTTTTATATAGCCTTCTTCATCAATAAGTTGTTTGATTCTCTGATGCATAGGCCCTGATCTACTATACCGCGAGTTAAAAATGTACTCAGGATAAAGAGCCGTACGTTCTCGTAGAGTAAATTCAGCTCGTGAGGTAATTTCTCTTAATTCGTTTATTTGAGGCCATGCGGCTTCCGGATTAATAAAATCTATTGTCAGAGGAGATACTCCGCCCCAGTCGTTAATACCGCAATCTAAATATGATCCATAATCTTTCAGGTTTAAATTAGGAGGAGCTTGGATATTCATTTCAGGCCCTAAAATTAAACGAGCTACCGCCAGTGTCTTCAGCATATCTACAGTATCTGGTTCGACTGATTTGCCCATACGAGTAGATTTTTTTGCACGGAAATTTTGAATTATGACTTCCTGAATATTGCCCAGTCTTTTCTGTGTATCTCTTATTAGAATTAAGGAATCTATTCTTTCCAATAGAGTTTCTCCGATACCTAACAAAATTCCCGTAGTCATTGCCATGCCGATTTTAGAGGCAACTTCGATGGTATTAATTCTCATACCAGGATCTTTAGAAGATGTTTGATAATGAGCTTCACCGAAGTCGTGCAATCTAAGGCTAGTACTTTCAAGCATGATACCCATGCTGGCGTTCCATTCTGCGATTGGAGCCATTTCATCTTCGCTTAATATGCCGCAATTTGTATGTGGGAGAAGCCCTGTTTCTTCAAAGACTAATTTTGACATTGCTGCAACATATTGTGGAGTAGAGGCAAAACCCATTTGATTAAGAGTCTCAAGCATCTCGGGGTGTCGATATTCTGGATGATCACCTAAGCTAATAAGCGCTTCTTTACATCCTAAATCTGCAGCTTTGCTTGCAATTGAAACTACTTCAGTGGCAGACATAGTGTGTGCGCCTTTTTGGTTAGGACCTTTGACAAAAATACAATATCCGCAACGGTCTCTACACAAATTTGTTAAAGGGAGAAAAACTTTCGGCGAAAAAGTAACCTGTCGTTTAGGCCTTGAAGAATCATTTACCTTAGTAGCAAGCTCTAATAAAAGATGAAGTTCATCGTTTTTACACGATATAAGCCTAAGTAATTCATCACGAGTGAACGAGTAATCAGTTACTACACGTGAAACAATAGGGTAAATTGAGTCCAGATCCTGAGACACACTCGCTCCTCTCTACGTGGGATTTCCATGCAGGATGAGACACGATGGGTCTCGACAAACAGATATTACTATCATTAACCAAACAATCAAATATGGTGATGAAAATTAATTTTGCAATATTTCTCAAATTTATAGCTTTAAGCATCCTAGGATATTCGTGCCTCTCGTCTATCAAATATTTATCTGGAGAAATAAACGATACTTCAACGCTTCTTTGGGTTCTAACAACAATGGTTATCCCATGGTTCACTGGCTTAATCTTTCCTGTAAGTCTTCATGTATTTACTCAACGCATAATGGGGGTATTAATCGGGGCATTTACGGCGATAATTCCAATTTTCTTTACTGGAATCAATTTAGTTCCCGAGGCTCAATTTTTTCCGCTAATGGGTGTCATGGGTGGAATAAATGGGTATATCTGCCTACCTGTTGGACAAAGCCTTAAAAAAACAAAAAAATAGAATAAATATTGACGACCGCTCTTGTACCCGCTAGCCTCAATTTAAATAAGGGTACGGGGGGAACCTATGACCAGCATTCTTTCAGCTTCAAATCAGGTTATTGATCTATCTGGCGAAGTCTTAATTTCGGCTGATTCGCACGTAATGGAAGAACCTGACCTTTGGGATTTAAATCTACCAGATAGCTTGAAAAGTGATGTTCCGTCGTTCCCTCCTAGACCCAAGACTGGTACCGCAATGGCTGACCAGCGACCAGGAGGTTATGACCCTAAGGAAAGAATCGCTGAAATGGAAACTGACGGAGTATCAGCTGAGGTTCTATACCCTACTTTGGGCCTTAGGCTTTTTAGCCTCGATAGTCCAGAGGCGCAAGAGGCGTGCTTTCGAATATATAACGATTGGCTGATCAATTATTGCGCTACTTCTCCAAAACGACTAGTCGGTATCCCTTGTATTTCTACCTACAACATAGACAACGCTATACGGGAATTACATAGAACCCATGAAGCAGGTCTATATGGCGCATTAGTATGGCAAGTCCCGCATCCTGATATCCCTTTCACGGGGGAGCATTATGATCGGTTTTGGGCTGCTGCTCAAGAATTAAACGTACCAATACATCTGCATATCCTAACTGGATTTGATTATAGTTCTGAATCAAATTTTGCTTCGCGGCAAGCTGATCCATTATTAGGTCATCGTGGCTCCGTAAATTTAAAATTACAAAGCGTTACGAACTCACTTTTCGATTTGATTTTCACTGGTGTTTTTGAAAGATTCCCAAAGCTAAAAGCTGTCATAGTAGAAAGCGAAATTGGATGGATACCTTTTGTTTTGCAGCAATGGGATTATTACTACAAAAGATTCCTCGGTCAAAGAATTGTTCCGATAACGATGCCACCAAGTGAGTATTTTTATAGAAATATATTTGCAACTTTCTTCAATGATGCGGTCGGAGGTCAATTGCTCTCGTGGTGGGGGCAAGATAATTGCATGTGGTCTACAGATTACCCACATCCAAATTCACCGTGGCCAAACTCCCGAAAAGTTCTTGAAGAAAATTTAGGGCACTTGCCGTTAGAAACTCTAAGAAAACTAGTTAATACAAACGTACGAAAAATTTATCCGATTGGGTAAATGCAGAGCCATGAATCGGTTAGATTTCAGGAATTATCCCACGAGTAATTTCTTCATGTTGTAGAGTGCTTGAGGCTTTAGCCCGAAATGACCTCACTCTGTATTTGTCACCCCGATTGATAATGACTGGGATCGTCCCTTCCATTAGGTCAACGGCTGCTTGCATTAATTTCTTTCGCGCATTTTCTACTGCAGCATCATTTGAACTAAGCATTTCATGAGTTCGATCAACAATTGATCCCATGCTTTCCTGACATGCTATTGCCATTTCAAATGAAGTCGAAAATCTAGATGCAAATTCGTTGGTCCGCTGCTGGTTGGGAGCTAGGAAACCATTGCTTCGATTGAGCTCTCGCTTATAAGAATTTTTCATTAATTTTGGATGGATCCGCTTACCTTGCCTTATTTCCGTAAGCAATTTTTTACTTAAAGGTTTCCGAGGACTATAAGTTACTGGAAATGCCATTGTATTTTCATTATCTACAGGAACCCATGCCACTCCTTCATAGATGCCCGTCCTATCAACGACTGAAGTTGTGTAGAACGGCATCATCCATTGGGTAATATGTAACGCGGCATTACTCTTTTCTGACTCCAAACCTGTTCCCACTAACAATCCATATTCAGTACTTTGAATCTTTACATCATGCGCAACTTCTTCACCCATGGGATCTTCAGGGCCAATTGCACCAGATTCTTTCAAGGCTTGAACACGAGCTGCGTCCAACCCACCTTCCATGGCCTGCATGTAATTACATTCAACCAAAAAACGAGAGAGAAATCGATGCTCTTGAGGTACGCGGGTCCATTCAAACTCTGGAAGCTCAGGAGTATTTTTTGCAGACCCGATATAAGCCCATAGAAGCCCGCCATATTCAACTAACTTATGAGCTGAGGCTTTTACTTCATTCCAAATTGGACTGTCATCAGGTTCCAGAGGCAAGTCCAAAATATTTCCTTCAACATCAAATTTCCAATAGCAACGTGCACAACGAATTCCGCCTTCCTCGACAACACCAAATGCAAGATCTGCCCCTCTGTGAGGGCAGCCAGCATCAAGCAGGCCTAATCGACCATCGGAATCTCGAAACGCGACTAAATATTCTCCGAGGGCACGAACTCGAATCGGAGGCGAGTCCGGTACCGGCAATTCATCACTTAACAGCACAGGAAACCAAAAGCATCTAAACAAATCTCCCATTGGTGATCCAGCTTGGACCAGAGTTAGTAAATCGTTGTCTTCTTTTGATAGTGCCATTTTATTATTATAAAGGAGGAGTTACTTGCCGGGACCGGATCCTACTAAATCTTCCCCAGAAAGATGTTCAACAGTCACCCCCGTCTCAGCAAAAGTGCGAGTTACTGTTGTCGTTGCATAAATCCACATTATTTTCATTGTCCCTTTTCCGGTATTGCGAAAACAATGGACAATATTTTTTGGGATAAATGTTGTGTCCCATAATTTGACAGATCTCACAATGCCATCTATCTCACACTCTCCTGATCCTTGAAGAACAGTAACCATCTCTTCCACATTATGAGAATGCAAAGGTACTTCCAATCCTTCGGGGAAACTACTAATTCCAGCTGTAAAAGAGTCAGTCCCATCCATTTTGCCAACCAATGGAAATGATTCGGCTCCATTCCCACGTGATACAGGGATTTGCTTTGCAAAATCTATAAATTTTACTTCTGCCATAGTATTACCTATCTCCTAACTCTGTTATGACATCTACAACGGCGAGCTTGCCATTGTTAATAACTTCGCTTACAGCCCGCTCCAAAGCGCTTCGAAGTTGCGAGGGGTCGTCAATTGGGCCTTCTGCCCATGCTCCAAAAGACCTAGCCATTGCAGCAAAATCTACGTAAGGATCATCAATATCTATCCCTATGTTCTTATTCTCATCTGGTCTACCTCTTACTTCCGCCATCAGTCCCTGGTGACCTAAATCATTGCCATAGGTACGATTGTTGTACATTACCACTAGCATGGGGATTTTATGATGCACGCCAGTCCAAACAGCAGAGGGAGTAAAGAGGAAGTCACCATCAGATTGAATATTTATTGTCAGTCGATTTTTCCCCTTATTCGCTAACGCAACTCCTAAGGCATGGCCAAATCCCATACCCAGGCCGCCTCCCCCTCTCGAATCGATCACTTGATATGGCTCTTTATAGTCCCATAACCTTTCCGTCCATCCTCGCAAATTCCCATTACCTAAAACCCAATCTTTATCTTTAATTACTTCCCAAAGCTCTGAGGCAAGAAATGGTAATGCTATTGGAGATTCCGCAGATCTATTTTTAACGATTTCTCTGAAAGACTCATGCGATAAATTATGCATTGATTCGATAATTTGAAAGCGTTCATGAAATTCACCAGAGCGATCAACCCCATCATCTAAACGCCTTTCAACCAATTCGACCATTAATGGAAGTGCGACTTTAATATCAGCTTGAACCGAAAGTGATGTTGGGTATAAGCCTCCATAATCGTGAGTCCAACTCCTTATGGAAAGTTGGCGCAATGAGATATCAATCAAGCTCGCGTCTGGTTTAAGCAAGTGTTCTAGGCTTCTTGACCGATAATCCTGACCAGTAAGAGATTGCTGTAAATCGTAAACATCTAGGGCAAGAACCACATCGGCTTCTTGAAGCAATTGCTTCTTTGAGTAAGTCGCATTCAATGGGTGATTAGTCGGGAAATTATATAAATCTCCTCCTGAAATAACTGGTATTGATAGCAATTCTGCCAATTTAATCAGGCTTTTTGCAGCTTCGGGAGCTTTCCCTATAAAGTCAGCCAAGACTACTGGATTTTTAGCTGAAACTAATAAATTTACAGCTTCTTCCATCGCATTCAAATCAGCTTGGAAGTTAGTAGGCTTAGGGAATGAAGAAACGTTTGGAAGTTCGATTGGCTCGTCAATTTTTTCTTCCTGCGTAGCAACATCAAAGCAAATATATACAGGGCCTTCTGGTGCACTAGAGGTAATATGATAACCTCGGATAAGCGATTCAATAGATGAGCCCACACTAGCAGGCTGATCGTCCCATTTTACAAAGTCACGTATAGCATTTCCTTGAACATTTGCTGTATGTATCCAGTCAATCCAAGGCCTTCGGCCATCTGCAGCCATCGGGCCTGTACCACCCAACACCAGCATACTTGAACGATTAGCCCATGCATTGTAAATCGCCATGCTTGCATGTAGCAGGCCTACAACATTGTGAACGTATGCCGCCATTGGTTTGCCTGCGGCTTTACCGTATCCATGCGCGATTGCAACTGCGATTTCTTCATGAGTGCAAAGGATCATTTCCGGGTTTTTATTACCCAAGAAATTAACTATAGAGTCATGTACTCCACGGAATGTTGCGCCTGGATTAAGAGCTACATATTCAATCCCTAAATCACGCAAAACCTCGACTATTACATCTGAACCCCATTCAGCTTTACTAAATCGAACATCATCTTGTGATTCCATGTAGATTTACCTCTGAAATGCTAAATTGCAGAACGCCCTTCAAAACGTTCGCGCCATCTAGGGATAACTTCTTTGTTAAACACGTGCTCTGGAATTTGACCTTTCAAAGCCTTTAATACGTCTTCAGTCGCCCATTCAATACCAGGGCCAATTCCAGCACCATAATTATGGGCTGCAACATGAGCAGATAATAAAACTCTATCGTCCATTTTTCTCAAAGGACTATCCATCGGTAGAGGCTCCACTTCAAATACGTCAAGCCCAGCACCTGCTATGACTTCGTTTTCCAAAGCTCTAATTAAGGCAGGCTCATCTACAGCGGGACCACGAGAAGTATTCAAAAAGACTGCACTAGGCTTCATTAATCCAAATTCCCTATCGCTCATCATATGATATGTCTCTGTATTCAAAACCACATGAAGGGAGACAACGTCTGATTCCATAAGCAACGTTTCCAAATCCACTCGCTGTACATTGGCGTGTATAAATCTATCAATTGGTTGATATGGGTCATAGGCAATAATACGCACTCTCCATGGTGCTAACATCTGAGCAAAACGACCACCAATTCGTCCAAGTCCAATAATACCTATGGTCAAGCCTGGATACCCATCTTCTCTGCTTCCAATATGCGTAGCAGTAAGTTCTGGAGTCCTCCAATCCGTGCTTGTCTTAAGTGCATGATCTCGCTGCCTAACTTTTTTGAGCATCGTAAGCATTTGGGTCATGGTTGTTTCAACAACTCCTCCCCAATTTGCTTCCGTCGGAGCATGCGTGACAATGATCCCCAAATCTGTTGCCGCATTCACATCTATTTCGTCAACACCAATTGAATATTTTGCAACGATACGCAAGTGCTCCGAAGCTGACATTACGGAGCGGTCGATTTTACCGCCTTTGATTGAGGTACCTACCAAAGCATCAGCCTCGTTAGCCATGCTAGCCAATTCATCGGTTGTATTCCCTGTTGGGTCGGACCACGAAGCTTTTCCTAAGACAACTTCACAGCCAATTTCTTCAAATTTCTTATAACTTTGTTCGTCTCCTGGGGCAAAGACTACTACCTTTGGTGCTGCCATATATCCTCCGTATAGGCGTCATTATGCGACACAATGCGCACAAAGCAAAGATTGGTGAGAATTATGAACGATTGCGCCCGCGGCGATTTTGGTTTTCTGCTGAACCTCGCGAATTATCCCTAGATGAAGCTCGGAACTCTTCAGCAATTTGTGGATTCTCGCGCAATAAAGACTGTAGTTCTGATCGAAGCTTTGCTTGATCACCGTCAGCATCATCGATAGCTGTGCGAATTTTCGCAGCAAATTCCGGATTATTTTCTGCTATCTGCTCAAGCCTAGCCTCAATATTTCCTCGAGCTGGTACATTGGCGTTGCCAGTTTCATCAAGTTCAGGCTCAATATTTTGTTGCTGAACTTGGCTAGTGTCTTTGAAAATCTCAGCAGTGCCCCAGCCAAAAGCCAGTCCTGCAAATAACATAATTAATGCTGCTATTAAAAATCGCATCTATCTTCACCTTACCTTAATCATTCGTAACGAAGAGCTTCTATTGGATGAAGCTTGGCTGCTCTACTTGCGGGGTAAATACCGAAAAATAATCCAATAGCTGCAGATACAACAAGCGCAAGAACTGCTATATCTCCACTTAGTACGGTAGATACCTGAGTCCCCGCCAAAGGTAAGCCATTTAATAATTGAGAGGCCAATACCCCAAATGCAACACCGAGCAAACCGCCCACTAAGCTAATGAGCACCGCTTCAATGACAAACTGGGATAATATGTCCCGACGAGTGGCTCCCATTGCTTTACGAATACCAATTTCTTTAGTGCGTTCAGTTACAGATACAAGCATGATATTCATTATTCCAATACCACCGACAATCAATGAGATGCCTGCTACTGCTCCCAGAAAAATAGTCAAAGTCGCCGTAGTTTCTGCAAGAGTGTCGATGACTGCCTGTTGACTAGCAACCGTAAAATCGTCTTCGTCAATGACCCTATGGCGAAGTCTTAAAATCGTAGTGACTTCCTCTGCTGCTATCCCAATGAGTCCTTCCGTCGCCTTGACATTAATTGTGGTTACTGGGATATCTCCCTTTAAATTCAAGTTTCGAATAACTTTGTGATGAGCCGTTGAAATAGGGATTAGAAGCCTGTTGTCTTCGTTGCCTAAAGCACTTGCACCTTTACTTGCCAAAACCCCTACCACACTAAATGGAATCCTGCTGATCAGAATTTCAGAGCCAATTGGTTCCCGTACACCAAATAAATCTTCTTTGGCCTGCGACCCCAGGACCACGACATTGTTTTTCCCCAAAACATGCGCAGGTGAAATAAATTCTCCTGATGCAATTGTAAAATTTCGTATTTCTGCGAAATCCGAAGTAACCCCAAAAATTGGTACGTTATGCTCTTGTTCGCCAAACACAGCAACTGTATTAGATTGGACTTCAGGCGCAACTTTTAGAACGGAAGGAGCGAATACAGGATCAGCTAATGCTAATGCATCATCTAACGTTATTTCTCCTCCATTTACAGAGCGAACAAACAATAAATTAGTCCCTAAAGATTCAATCCTTGAAGTTATCGATTCTTGAGCACCTTTGCCAACTGACATCAGCGCAATTACAGCCGAGACGCCAATAATGATGCCTAGTAAAGTAAGCATCGTCCGTAGCCTATTGCTACCAATCGAGGACCATGCGGTCTTTATTAGCGATACAAATGTCACTTTTCACCCTCGGCCGATAAGATCACTTGGCGCTCTACAGGTGCATCTTGAACAATTCTCCCGTCACTAAACGAAATTATTCGCTGTGTATACAAAGCTACGTCATTTTCATGTGTAACTATGATGACAGTAAGCCCCATCTCTTTGTTAAGCCTTTGAAGTATTGCCATTATTTCTGTGCTCGATCGTGTGTCTAGTGCACCTGTAGGCTCATCTGCTAAAAGCATTACCGGTTCTTTAACTAAGGCTCTTGCTATAGCTACTCTCTGTTGTTCTCCCCCGGATAATTCCATAGGTCTATGCGAGTACCGATGACCAAGACCCACAGAGTCTAATGCTGCCATTGAACGATCTTTCACATACGAAGATTTTCTATACAAAAGTGCGAGCTCGACATTTGACAATGCACTGAGGCGTGGCAATAAGTTGTAGTTCTGGAAAACAAAACCTATTTTAGAACCACGCAATGATGCTAAAGAATCGTCATTCAAACCGCTAATTTCTTCACCGTCCAGAGAGTATGTGCCCTCTGTAGGAACATCTAAACATCCAATTATATTGAGAAGAGTAGATTTGCCAGAACCAGATGCGCCCATAATGGAAACCATCTCCCCTCTTTCAACAGATAAATCTACTCCGTTTAGCGCAGGAACTTGTAAAGTTCCAAGCGTATACGATTTCCTGAGGTTACTAATCTCAATAATTCCCAAGATCAATTCCCTCTGTTGCCGGAGCCGCCACCGCGGTTACTACCTCGGCTACTACCTCGACCAATCAAGCCTCTAAACCCGCTTGATTGAGTATTTGCAGATGCTGGTTCAGGCATAATTACCCTGTCTCCTTCAGTTATGCCTCGCTCAATTATTACCCAAAAATCATCACTGGGACCTAGGCGCACAGGTCTTTCCAAAATACTATTTCCTACCATCACTCTCACAGTAGGTGCTACAAAGCTTCCTGATATAGAAGAAGTTGGAACAATCAGTACGTCTCGGTACTCTTCCAACACGATATCAACCGTTGCCGTAAGTCCTTCTCGAACAACAATATTTGATGGCACAGTCATTTGAATTTCAACGGGAAAGGTCACTAGGTTGTTTTGACCGTTAGATGCGGTTCCAATGCGTTTAATAGAACCATCAAATTGACGTTCTGGTAATGAGGTCATCGAAATGACTACAGGCATACCAGACTTTAATGGCAGGACATCAATTTCATCGACAGAGCCATGGATTTCTACAACTGATGTATCTACTAATTCGATATATGTATTTGCTTGATTCGATCGATCACCCGAGTTCATTGAAACCAGATCAACGGTTCCTGAAAATGGTGCCACTAAGTTGGTATTTTCAAGTTGAGTAGAAAAATCAATAAGTGCTTTTTCTTCGTAATTTAACTTCGCACGAAGAAGGGCTAGGTCAAAGTTATCAGGCTCAGCTTCAATTTCAATTAATTTACGTTTTGCATCCTCAAAATTTGCAGAAGCCAATTTGACATCCGCATCTGCTTTCGCCAGTTCCAATGGCTCTAGAATCAATAGAGCATCAAGAGCTTCTATTGCTTTCGCATGTTCTTTTCTGGCTTTGTCTACTGCTTGCTGGGATTTCACGATATTTTTTGAAGTTGATAAATTAATAGAATCTAGTTCCTCAACAGCGTCACTTACCTGCTCCCACGCGTCATCAAATTCCTTGCTCGCACATACTCCTTGAAAAGGAGCTCCATCGGGGCAAATACCTTTTACTAAGCCTGGGTAAAGAGACAACCATGAATACACGGTGACTTCATTCCAGGGCGTCAATGGGTCATCAATTGGTGTAGAGTTTGAGCTTGTATTACTTAAAACATCTCTATTTTCAAATAATTGATTCAAATTAATTTGGTAATTATCAAGTAGGGTAGTAGGGTTCAGGGTTAATTCTGGCTTAGTTAATTCAATCCCAAGCCATCTCCTGAAAGTATCTAAATATTGCGTTCGATTAGTTTCCAATACTTCTTTTGCATTAATTATTTTGGCCTCAGCATCATTCTCGACAGACGCTAATTCCACAATAGAATTTTGGTGCACTTGTTCTAATCGAGCTGCATCCAATCGAGCATCAGTTATTTCCTGCTTATCTTTTACTTTTAATTCTGCCAACGTGTCTTGCTTTTGCTTGAGTAAGAGCTCTGTGCGCGCGACAGCTTCAAGTGATTTTGCGTATTGCAATACATCAGGGTCATCAAGAGCTATTTGCAAGGCATCTTTTGCATCACTGACTTTAACTGCAGAGTCAGCAATAGATTTCTCAATCTCGACACGTGTCATTACGTCAATATCTGCAAGTTTTTGCCCTAATTTTACAAAATCACCTTCTTCTACAAAAACATTTGCAACATCCCCCGTTATATCAAAAGATAGCTCCTCTCTTATTGGAAAAACTACGCTACCGCTAACTGATACATAGTCACGCAAATCGCCTAAGCGTGCAGTGATTAACTGCTCATCTTCAGCTAATAGTGAACCAGGGTTATTATTCCCATCCGAATAATAAAAATACGAAACTAAAGCAGCTCCACTAAATATCAAAAGTAAAACTATGAGCTGCCAAGCACGGAACGAGGCTAACTTTAATTGTGTAAATTCTATCATTTAATTACCAACTAATTAGATTAAAGTTATTATAGAATCGCACAAATCCCAAGAGGTGAACATATGGCCAACGAAAATACGCAAAACACGTTTGATACCGGACGGTTAGCAGTACTACTGATTGCTCCGTTTGCTTCTATCTCGTTTTCATTACTATCAATTATTTCTGGGCTCCTACCTGATGGAGATACGATAGATATGGTGCAGGGAACGTTATTGTTTTTCAGCGGATTGTCGGGCTTTATGTCCCTAGTTATAGGCATGACTATTCTGATAACTCAACTTGTGCGGAATAACCTGAATGCAAGGAACGTTGCCTATTTTATAGGCGCCTGGTTTATTTCAGTTTTGGTGTTTATTTTTGCCACCACACTAATGTGAAGAAGGTTTATCGATGGCCCACAATCTGCGTGCCATCGATAATGATTGATATCAAACTAATCCATCGTAGATATAATTTCGGTTAAATCCTCTTTGCAATGAGAGGTATGCTTCCTTATCAAGAGTCGGTTTGAATTCCTTCATTATTGATGATGCTTGAGCTGGATTTGAAAGCAGATCAAAAGCAGTCAACGCCATTGCGGCTGCTGGGTCTACGACAGCAGCCTGATAATCATCTACTATGAAATCTGCTCCATGCACAGTCCCGGAACATCCAGCAGCGTAAGGTTGGATCGTAGGGATAATATGAGTCAAATCCCCCATATCCGTAGAGCTGCCACGAGGGGCACCCCGTTTCACGTTATTTACACCTACAATTGTTTCGGCGTTTTGCCGATAGATATCAAAGAAATTTTCATTAACCAGCATAGGTAGGTATGCTGAAAAAGTTGTTAACTCCACTTTAGCCCCCACTGCGAGAGCTCCTGCCTTTAGGGCACGCTCCACCTTAAAATCTGCGTCTGCTATAGCCTCCAAAGTACGCCCTCTAACAAACATTTCCATGCGTACATTAGCTGGTACTGCATTCACTACATCTCCACCGTGAGTGATTATTGGGTGCACTCTAATGCTATCCGAGTCTTGAAAGGTCTCACGATTTGCGTTAATTGCAGATATTGCAATTTGTGCCGCCTGAAGCGCATTTACTCCTTTATGAGGAGAACTCCCTGCATGTGCCTGCACACCTATAAACCTTGCTTCCTTAGCAATAGCTCCATTGTTTATTGAGCCATAAGCTATTTTCCCTTCAGATACGTTTGAACTCGAGTGTGTAAGCATCGCCATATCAATATCATCAAAAACGCCGAGCCTCACTAGTTCAGCCTTACCCCCCATGAATTCAAGTTCGCCTTTTCTCACTAGCGATTGTCTATACTCAAGTTCTATATATTCCTCTGCCGGTACGGCCAAGAAACATACGTCTCCATGCAGGTATTCTCTGATGTCAGGGTCAGAAAGAGCCCCAGCAACAGCAAGCATTGAGCCAATTTGAGTATGATGCCCACAAGCGTGGGCAAAATTATTGTTTGGGTCTGCGTATGGGTGTCCAGGTACTATTAATGAATCTAATTCGCCCATAATTGCAATCCGTGGTCCCTTTTGCTTTCCTGCCAAGTCAGCCCGTGTTCCTGTTATTGCTAGTCCATCCTGATGAGGGAGTCCAAGATAATCGAAAAATTCGTGTACGAGATTAGCTGTACGAAATTCACGAAATCCAGTTTCGGGGTTTTTTAAAATATCCTGTGCAAGATCCACCACTTTTGAGGAATGGCGAGCAATAATTTGAAGGATATGCTTTCTTATTGTTTCTTCTTTCATATTAATAATTACTCTTTACTACCTAGCGCATCATTGACGCTATATGCGCGGAATGCCATTACAAAAATAGTCAAAGCAACGAGAATAACTGCTGCACCTAACCCATAGGACCAGCTGAAGCCTAAATTAGCAACCATCGGAAGCGCGAAAATCGGACCGATACCCGAACCAGCATCAGAAAAAGTTGCATACCTCCCTAAGATTTTCATCCTGTGCTTTGGCGGTGCGACAACTGCAATTGAAGCATTTAAGGATACTAATAGTCCTGTGCTGGAGAAAAATATAAGCGTAAACGAAGGAATAACTACCCATACGATAGGCAATATTGCAACAGTAGTTAAAGCTATTCCAATAATGGATAAGGATCCTATTATCACCACATGACGGCCAATCCGATCCGAAATGTATCCTGAAATAGGGCCTAGCGTTAAATCCCCGAACCAGCGAATCGACACAAGTAATCCGCTGAGGGTTCCTACTCCAACTACAAATCCCAAAATCACTGCCTCTTCGCCCACGATCACACGAACTAAATAGCCTGCTGTTGAGACAACTAAGCCTGCAACAATCATCCAAGCCACAAATGCTACAAAGTATAAATTCCTTATAAACCACATTCGTGAAATTATTACGTTTGTGGTCTCTAAGTTCGCTTGTACGCTACTATCGGCCCCTAATTTTCCGGAGAATGAAACGAGAGGTAGCAATCCGAAAGCGAAAATGGTAATTATCCCTAAAACAAGAAAAGCATTCCCTGCTCCACTGTAATCAGCAATAAACCCGCCACCTATCACTGCTATGAGGCTGCCTCCGCGTGAAAAGCTTTGCAAAAACCCCATCAATTGACCTGTATTACCGCTCTTACTGTTCTCAATAACTGCAAGATAGCCACCCATCCGAATCAATGACCAAGCAATTCCCCAAACCCCGTGAGCGATAAATAAAGCCCAAAATCCCTTCGTAAGTCCATAACTCAAAGTAGTGATAGCGGCAAGGCCTATAGAGAAGGCAAAAGGTTTGAAGAAGCCAAATCGTTCATAAGCAGAGCTAGCCCATCCATTTGATAATATCCGGATAAAGCGATTTACCCCTAAAATAAGACCTGCACCAGTTGGTGTAACTGCAAAAACCTCAAGACGTGAAGGTAATAAAACGTAGAGTGCTGCATCACCCATCAGGCAAATGGATGTTATAAGTGCTACAAGAATTACAGGTCTTGGTGCACGCATTTAAGCTTTATCTCTATGCCATTTATTTGTAAGTATTGGGAAAAGTATCGGCATGAGCAATGCGAAGCCGAAAAACATTGCTGACGCAACCCAGAAAGAATCTTTCAATCCAATATTAGATGCTAAAAGCCCAAAGGCAGCCGGCACTATAATCTGAGCTATGCCCCAATATAACCCGACGTAAGCCATTGCAATGCCTCTCTCTTCCTGTGAACTATATGTAGCAGCAGTAAGAGGATACAAAGGACCTAATAGGCCATAAAGGGTACCGTGAGCCAGCATCAAAAGCCCCATGGCAATCAACGCTGTGCCACTAAATAAGAATAAAAGCATTACGATTCCCATAAAGAAAAGTGCTAGTACGTAGAGGTTTTTTTGCCCAGTCCTTGCAACAATTCTTCCAAAAATTATGCCTATTCCAACACTGCCAACTAACCCTGCAGTTCTGATAAACCCTACTAAAGTTTCACCATTACCAAGCTCTCTTAAATATGGGACTAGCAAAATTACAGGTATGGCCATAGCAGCCGATGCTACAAATGCTGTAAAACCCGCCATTACCATGCTTGGACTTTTCATCATCGAAGGAATCGGTGCTAGTACTTGCGTAAATCCACGCTGGTCTTGCTTCCTTGGAAGCAATGGCAACGCTAAAGAGCCAATAACACCACTAAGGCCTAGTACAGTTAGCATGCTCCAAGCCACCCCGTAGCCGAGTAGCTCGGCAACGAGTCCAGCAAACAACGCTCCAACCATTTCTCCAGAAGTCCTTGAGCTACTCATTCTGCCCAGTAGTATTCCTGCTTTAGAAGGGTTGATTCTACTGCAGTAAGATTGTGTGGCCGTCCAGTAAGTAGCTCGGGATATACCAAGCAATGTCTGGCCTAAAATGAGAGGCCAAAAAGTACTAGCTATCCCAATTATGGCTGCACCTAAAGCCATCGTTGCAAAACTGATTAAAAGGACCCAGCGTTCTCCAAATCTGTCAGAAAGAGCTCCTGCAATAAGTCTTAAAAATAATCCAAGTACAGCTTGAGATGCGACAATCATACCTAGTTCATCTAAATCAAAACCAAGGTGTAGTGCGTATAAGGGTACAAGTATAAGAGTGGCACCCAAGCCAATATGATATGTAAACCCTGCAAGGTAAATGAGAAAAGTAGCACGGAGTTCGTTCTGCGGACTTAAACCCTGGGGTATAGCCATACCATTAGACATAAAATGAAATCTCCATCAACGAGTTAAGCTTCCATATACTGAATCAGGTTTGACCGCAATAATTGTACGCTTTTCTTGACCCATTACTTGCCCAAATTCATCATCAGATTGGCTCGGGGTTCTTCCCATGGATATATAAACTTCTTTCAAGTGTTTTACATGGTTTTCGATATCAGCCTCTAAGTAATTTTCCGGCCAATGATAAATGGTAGCCGTACCTTCAATTGTTACGTAACGACGTGTATCAAGATTTATCACCGTAACTGTGGCACGTCCTGTTCTCTCTATATTTTTGACTTTGATCGTACGTCCTCTTGAAATCCAACAGAGCTCTCCATTAACCATGCCTGTCGTAACCACTGTAGATTGAGGCTTTCCTGTCTTATTCACTGTAGTAGCTACGGCTGTATGATTCTCAGTTAATAAAGGCATTGCTTCTGCTAGTTCCATATATTGCCACCCGAAAGTTTCTTGAAGGGATTGTATATTCTGAAATCAAATAGGTACATCGAATTTACGTATCAACACATTTACACGTGAATGTTCAATGTCTTATGTTGTAAAATCGCTTAGTGCGTATTACTACATGCCAAGCACCAAACAGTGATCACATCGTCCTTGGTCTCCATGAGTACCTTAAAGACCAATTGGGTAAACCACTTGAACTCGTGATAGATATGCCATGGCAAGACCGTGCAAAAATGCTCTATGACGGGGAAATAGATATCGCATGGATATGTGGGCTGCCATACACAAGGCATACTGATGCAGGTACCGCAGCATATGAATTGCTAGCAACACCTGCCCGCAATGCAAAACGCTACCTCAATAGACCAGTTTTTTTCTCTGATTTAGTAATACGTGCAGACAGTGACGCTCAAGTACTTACTGACCTACGGGGTGCTACTGTTGCATATAACGAGCCCGAGTCATTCTCAGGCTACACTGCACTACGTGCTCATATTGCGTCGATTGATGAGCACGAGTTGTTTGACAAGGTTTATGAAGCAGGCTCTCATGAAGAAGCATTGGAATTAATAAAAACTAGCGTCGTTGATGTAGCTGCCATTGATAGCACAGTACTTGAAATGCAAGAAGCAATAAACCCATCAAGTGTGAGAGGACTCAAAGTTCTTCGCTCTCTTGGACCATATCCTGGCCCTCCTCTTGTCATTAGTAAAAGATTACCGAAGAGCATTCGGGAAACGATTCGCACGGCAGTACTAAACATGCATAATAATTCTTTAGGTCGGCAATTATTAGAGCAAGGGATGCTTTCAAGGTTCATGGAAGTGAATGATAACGATTACGACATTATACGTAATTTAGACCAAGTCAGTCGCCAAGTAACAGATTGGAGCCACCGAACGCATATGAATAATCTACCATCATTGAATGAGTTGAGGGGGTAGGAAGAAATAATTAGTTCTGAGTTATTGCTTAGTCGGTGAATAACTTCCATCTGGAATGCGTGTTGGAAGTTTGAATCCATGATTGTTTAATAAGTCATATGCTTTAACATCACGAATTTTTAATTCTTCTTTTGTACAAATTGACCACTCTACATTGGGGCACTTGTTTGTGATTGATGGATCTAATGCTCCAATATTGGCAACAGTTATCCAATAAAAGTATTCGTGAACTTGGCATCCATAGGGACAATCAAAATATCTATACCAAGCTTCCGCTGGATAAACTTTAGGTGCTTCTTCGAAGTAACCTCCACGTGCAGCATCCACTGCTTCTGTAAGAAGGCTATCTCTGGGGTCATCGTACTTATCATTGAAATATTCAGGATAGACTCTGTACCAT